>JAAFHG010000093.1 GCA_013297585.1 Chitinophagales bacterium | reverse complement strand
TAGCAAATACAACACTGGGTATTTTTTGGTTTTAGAAAAACCCAGTGGTGTATAAATCAAGCTTCTACGTGTAGCACCAACCGTTTTAGAGTCGTAGCTAATGGTATCAATTGTACCATGTGAAATATTGGCTTGCAATACATCAAACCCAGCAGGGGCTTGCTTTACAACGTCTTGTGCAAATGCTACAACACTGATAGATGTAGCAGCAATAAGTGATAATAATTTTTTCATGATGGTATATTTGGGGCGTCAATCAATTTTAATAATGATTGACTATTTTACAAAACGTATGCTTTTAATAGTGATTTTCCCTTCGCTGTTGGCTGGGTATTTTACAAACACATCGTGGCGACCAGTCATATTTTTAACAGCTTTAGAAAAGGCTTTCCAGTTATTGTCACCTGTCTTATCTATAGATACTGTTGCTATTAATTTGCCTTCTTTCAAGTCATCTAACCATATTTCTAGCTTACCAGCAGCAGTGGCAGCAGCAGTAATCTCAATAGCCGATGGAGATTTTTTACTTAGCTCAACACCAGAAATCATAAACCAACCACCATAGTTTGAAGTATTGCTAACAAAAACATCGTTACCAACTTTCGTTTTCTTAACACCATAATAATTGCTGTAGCCGCCTGCAACCATTGGCGAGAAACCATCTTTACAAGTGAAGAAATCAAAATCAGCAGGTTTGCCTTCGGCAAAAAGGCCAACACTTGTACCCACCCAAGAATTATAATTAGGTTGTACTTTATCCATACTTATAGCACTAATGGCATTGCCTAACGATATCCAATTATTACCATCTGCACTGTACCAAGCCATTAAATTATGCTCGTTTCTTTCCACTTTTAGCCAAACAATATTGCCCACATTGTTATCAATACTGCGTACATCGTTACCAAGCTTAAACACAATTTTTTTACCATTATCGTAGCCAGAATATAAGGTTGCTACTACTTGTTGGTTACCATTGGTTAAGTAAATACCAGCTTTTGCAACAGCATCTGTGGCATCTATATCTACTTTGGTAATTGCGATATAAAAATGATCGGTCTCTTTTTGTACCAAATGCGTTCTATTGGTATCTGGTGTAAGTCTTACCCACCCCTTTCTTGCAGAAAGCGAGTAACTAGCGGCCGCTTTTTTGGTTAAAAAATGCCATTGTAAATTGAGTGTTTCGCTGTCAAAATCATCACTACCAACACTTCGCCATAAAATGCCAGATTGCGGTAAGTTTGGTTTTGTAATTGGCAATGTAGTTGGTGCCAAGCCCCATGGTCTATCTCCTTCCCAAATGACAGGATATAGAGATGTTTGGCGTCCTTTACCAGACCAATCATCACCATCATATTTTTCGTAACTCTGCCCAATTGTCCACCAAGTACCATCAGCTAGTTGTATGGGTGCAGAAATATGATTTGGGCGACGAAAACCTACTTTTGAATCGGTAATTGGTTTAAAAAACTCACCCAATCTTTCCCAATACGTAGAATCGCTGGTTAATTTCTTCCCTCTTAATACATATTGACCACCAGATACATCACCTGCTGGAAAATAATAATAGTAACCATTGCGCTTGCAAATTACTGGTCCTTCAGCCCAACTGTATTGCAATTTTGCATTTACCCAATCTAAATTTATCACTGTATCAGCAAGTTGCCCATCTTTTCCAAGTGCTTGCAATCGGTTGGTTTTTTGGCCATTTTTAATAACCATGTATGGTTTACCGTCATCATCTACAAAAATGGCATTATCGTAACCCAAAGGTCCAGTTACCGGGTTACCTTTTACTGGCACAGGCTCAGACCATGGGCCATAAGGCGTTGTAGCTTTTGAAAAATACTGTTGACTATTTACAGAATAATAAATCCAAAACGACCCATAGAAATACGTAATTGCACCTTGCCAAATACCAGCAGACGGTCTATCTGTAACCTTTGCAACGGTTGGCGGTACTACACGGCTAATAATTTTCCAATGCACCATATCTTTTGAATGGTAAATAGGTAAGTATGGCGTAAAATGGAAAGATGAACCGCAATGGTAATAATCATCACCCACTTTTAGCATGGTAGGATCTGGATGATCACCTGGTAAAACAGGATTTGCATACGTATTTACTTGCTGATAGTTACTGATATTCTCATTGCTATTTTGGCTAAATGCAAAAGAAATATTTGCGGCCAACAAGCAAGTGAAAAGAATTTTTTTGTAACCGTTTTTAATCATCTTTTTCGATTGAGTATTGTGTTACTATTATTTATTTTTTTCGTTGTATTGCTTTACGTTTTCTGCAGCAGCCAGCATGGTTGTAATCCAAATATTGTCTTCGTGTTGTTTTAAGTAATGCAAAAATTTACTGTGCTCATTCACTTGCACATTTGCTGCGTTGCCGCCACCAACACCATGAAACAAAATCACTAGTAGCGAATTCGTTGCCTCTGCTTGTTTTACCCATTCAATCATTTGTGCAGCTGTATGTCCATTTACAACATAGCAGTCTACATTATACAAGTCAACTTTATCAATCGTGTGCATCTCATTTCGTACGGCTCTTGCAGCTACAAAATCGCCTTTCATTTGCTCAATAAAAGACGTATCACCAATTGTCATATCACCACAGGTATAGGCAAATGTTCTTTTGGTTTTACCATCTAGGGTATGCAAAAAAACATTGGTCATTCTTGCTTCATCCACCATTCTTTGCACCGTGTATTGCCTCAAGTCATAATCAGGTTTTACCCATTCTCTTCCTTTACCACCGTTGCATGGATGAAATAAAGTGTGATTACCTAGTTCGTAACCTTTGGCAGCCACATTTTTCCAATCGTTCAATCTGTTCTTAGCGAAATATGCCGTTAGGTAAAAAGTTGCTTTCAATTGCAAAGAATCTAAAACTGGAACTGCATTATCAAGCTGCTGAGAAATAGCATCATCGTAAGTAAGTACCACTGCACATTTTTTATTTTGCCAAACTGATTGTGCTTGGCTTGTGTGCAATAATGTATATAATAGTATTTGGCAAATAAGATGTTTCATAAAAATTCGCTTTGGGGCATTATTTTAATTCTATCACAGCAACACTAAATGCTGGTAGTGTTATTTCTAATTCATTACCATTTATTTTATAATTACTAAATGCTGTAGGAACAATATTCTTAGGCTTTTCAAAGCTGTTATAGTCTTGCAGCTTTGCAGATTTTAGAATTTTTGCACTACTTGAACTTGTTTTGATATCGCCAAGGTTAATGCTGATTTTTTGCTCTTTTGATGCATCAATATTGGTTACTGAAATATGAATAGCACCATTTTTATCTCTTGACGCTGACGCAGAAATTGCTGGTAAGCTTTTGCCTTCAAATTGGTAATTATCGCTGTTTACTTTAAGTGGTAACATCACTGCATTTTGATGAACATTGTACATTTCCATTACATGATATGTAGGCGTTAGCACCAATTTTTCTTCATTGGTTAAAATAACAGCTTGCAATACATTGATGATTTGAGCCAGATTAGCCATTTTTACACGGTCGCAATGGTTGTTGAAAGTGTTCAATGTTGTGCCAGCAATCATAGCATCACGCATGGTATTTTGCTGAAATAAAAATGCTTCGTTCGTGCCTTTTACCACATCGTACCAGCCACCCCACTCATCTACTGATAATGATTTTGTTTTTTTAGGATCGTATTTATCCATAACAGCACTATGCTTTGTTACCAATTCTTCCATAAACAAAGCCCTTTGCATGGTGGTAAAATATTCACTTTCACTAAATTCGGTTGATGAACCTTTTTTGTTCCAATCAATTACCGAATAATGGTGCAAACCCAATGCATCAAACATTTTAGTTGGCAATTTTTGCATCAACACTTCTGTCCAGTTATAGTCATCATCAGATGCACCAGATGCAATTCTATATAAGCCATCACTGTTATTCCAGTCTGTCATAAACGTTGCGTATTGGCGATACACATCTGCATAATGGTCTACCGTCATATTGCCACCGCAGCCCCAAGCTTCATTTCCAAGCCCCCATAATTTTACTTTCCAAGGATTTTGTCTACCATTTTTAGCTCTTAATTCAGGCATTGGGCTACTGCCAGCAGGATGGCTTGTATATTTTACCCAATCGGCCAACTCTTGTGGTGTACCGCTGCCTACATTACCACTTAGGTAAGGCTCGGCACCAAGTACTTCACACATATTTAAAAACTCATTTGTGCCAAAACTGTTGTCTTCTTTTACATTGCCCCACCAAAGGTTCAACATAGATGGACGCTGACTTTTCGGCCCAATACCATCTTTCCAATGGTAAGTATCGGCAAAGCAACCACCCGGCCAACGTAGTACTGGTACTTTCAATTTTTTCAAAGCATCAATAATGTCTAAGCGAATCCCATTTTTATTAGGGATTTTTTTATTGTTATCGCCCACGTAAAAACCACCATAAATACAATGCCCTAAATGCTCGGCAAAGTGGCCGTAAATATTTTTATTAATGGTATCTTTTGCTGCGGCTGCGTTTATTACAACTTTGTTTTGTGCATTGCTAGTAAATACAATAAAGTAAGAAAAAATAGCTACTAAAATTCGGGACGTTTTCATTGGCTTTCTTTTAAGCAATAAGTTATACAGTTTATAAGATGACATCTATTTGTCGGTTCTAAATGGCGATGCAGGCAGCCCTTCTTTATTGTATAAATTAGGATTTACAGGATTATCTGCCCAGGCATATCGCACGTATATTGGTGCAGTAATATTGTCGTTCCACACAACTATTTTATCACCTTCAATTCTTGCTTTTGCCCACACAAATCTTTTATCTGCACCAGCAATGGCAAATTCAGCAGGCGCTTCATCATCGTTGGTAATTAAACCACTACCTACATGGTTAAAACTGAGTGTGATTTTACTGCCTTCAATAGTAGCTGATTGAAATATTGGCCCAGAGTAAACAATGTTTTTATTGTAAGCCAATTTTAATGCACCTAATGCTAACCTTTCGCCCACTTCTTGCTTTCTATCTGGATGAATATCGTTCCATTCGCCTAACTCAATAGTTACAGCCATAGCGGTATTTGGTACTGATAATGACTTTAACTGTGCTTCACGCATCATAGCCCAACCACTTTCTGATGGCACATAATTATAATCCATATAATTAGGCAATTGCACAAACAAATAAGGCAAAGTATCTTGATTCCATTTGCTGCGCCAATCGTTTATTAATGCAGGCATTAAGTCAGCATATTCTTTGGCATTACCAGCATTGCTTTCACCTTGATACCAGCAAAAACCTTTGATGGTATAATTAATTTCTGGTGCTACCATTGCATTGTACAAAGCTGTGGGTTGATTTTGTGCATTTACGCTACCACCACCACCTGAAAAATTACCACTACCACGAACAATCGGTTGATAAGCCTCACCAACCTTGTATTGCCAAGTGCCTTTTAAGTCTACGGTATCATTGCCACAAAAAATGCTGTATGGTTTATCAGTTACAAAGCCGCCTTTACCAGAAGTATTTGTAACACGTATCACAAATAAGTTTTTGCCTGGTTTTAGCAAGCCTTCTGGTACCGTGTAGCGCCTCTGTGGATATTGATAAGACGTATTGCCAACTTGCTTACCATTAATGTACAACTCGTCTGCATCTATAATTCTACCCAAAAAAACCTTTGCTTGCTTGCTAGTAAAAGTTGCTGGCAGATTAATTTCTTTTCTATACCAAACCACACCGTTTAGATCCTTTAAACCTTGATCTTCCCAATAGCCAGGTATGTTAATGGTTCGCCATCCTTTTGGTTCGTAAGTAACGTCAAACCATTTTTTTGCGCCAGCAATGCCAAGGTCAACAACTTCTACTCTTCTTACACCACCAAAATTGCCCCCACCTCTTCTTGGTGCAGCAGTGGTGTCTTGATTTTTCTTAATGGCAGCATTTATAGAACTGAAATCTTTGAAGCCATCTTCACTTATCCAAGCCTCAATGGGTGTACCCCCAACCGATGCATTGATAATACCGATTGGAATATGAAATTCTTGGTAAATTTTCTTTGCAAAAAAATATGCTACAGCAGAAAACGGTCTTACTGATTCGCCAACAGCAGCTTGCCAATTACCGCTTGGCAAATCCTTTTGTGGGCCACGCATATTGGCAAGAGTTGGCACCCAAAACTGGCGTATTTCAGGAAAATTAGTTTCTGCAATTTCCTTGGCATAAATAACATCGTGAATATTTAATTGATGCACCATATTACTTTGACCGCTACAAAACCATACATCACCAAATAGCACATTACTAAGGGTTAATTTGTTTTTACCAGTTAACTCAATGGTGTACGGACCGCCAGCTTTTGTAGGTGGTAATATTGCTTTCCAATTACCGCCATCATCTGCTTTTGTGGTAACTTTTTTACCATTAAAGCTGATAGTAATTTTTTCATTTGCCGATGACCAGCCCCAAATATTTACTTTGGCATCACGTTGCAAAATCATACTATCTCTAATGATTGCAGGCAGTTTTATTTGTGCACTTACAGTACAAAAACAAGCAGTAATTAAAAAGCATATCTCAGCAAATCGTTTGTTCATGACAAGTAATTTTTTGTATTAAAACCCAATACTATTACCACCATCTATTGGCAGTATTACGCCCGTAACATATTTAGCAGCATCGCTTGCTAAATACAAAGCAGCATTACCAATATCGTCAGGTTGCCCCATATGGCCCATTGGTGTACGACCAAATACTTTTGCTTTGCGTTCTGGATCGCTGTTTAAGGCTTTTTCCGTCATTGCACTGTAAATAAAGCCTGGTGCAATCGCATTTACACGTATGCCTTTGGGCGATAATTCAACAGCCATTGCCCTTGTCATACCATCGATAGCCGTTTTACTGGCCGTATAAGCAATAACTTTTGGCAAACCATATTGCGCAGCCATACTACTTATATTAATAATGCAACCGGCATTTTTTGTAAGCATATGCTTTACAACCTCTCTACTTAAAGCAAATACTGCCGTAACATTTGTAGTAAGAATGTTTTGGAAATCTTCGTCTGTTACTTCTGTAAATTCTTTTTTCTGATTGATACCAGCGTTATTTACCAATATATCAATTTGACCAAACTGCTGTAACACACTTTCTACAAATGCTGGTACCGTTTTTAAATCGCTTACATCGCAAGGCATAGCAATACACAATTCGCCCAACTGTTCTTTAGCGGTATTTAATTTTTCTACATTACGCCCAGCAATAATGGTAGTTATGCCATTTTCTGTAAATTTTTGTGCAATAGCATACCCTAAACCGCTACCGCCACCTGTAACTATCGCTACTTTTTTCATTTCCATTAGTCATCATTTTACCCGCTAAAATAGATAATTTATACTTACAAATGCAATCGGTTGCACAATTTAACGCAATTTATTTAGCAGTAGTAAAATACAGCATTAAAAATTACTTCGTTTTCAATTGTAAAATAGTTACAGAATAAGGCGCCAACTGATGCTCAAAATTTTGCTTTACACCAGTAACCGTGGTATTTATAGGTGCAATTTTCTCAGGATTAGAAATACTGTTAGTGTCTTCTGGTTTATCGCCTTTTACTACTGTAGCAGCGGCTGTTGAAACAATCGTTTTTATTCCTTTTAAATCAATTTGAACAGGTTGCTCTTTGCCAATGGTATTTACCAATTTTAAATAAATAATACCTGTTTTTTCATCTTTTGAGGCTGAGTAAAATACAGTAGGTACTGGCTTTGGTGTGTTCTTATCTATACTATCTCTTCTTGACATTGGTCTTGGCTGTGTAGGTATATTATCGCCTGTAATAGGTACAATTTTATTACCTAAATATTGGCTGAACAATTTTTGCACATAATACGATGGTGAGCCATAACTATTAAGCGCATTGTAGCCTATTAAATCAGAATCCCACTGCCAAGCTTTTGGTGCAGTTGCAGTTTGTGTATTTACATTTACAAACAGCGGTGCGTAGCAAGACATAATGATAAGGTCTGAGTTTCTTTCCATCCCAGTCATCCACGCAGCATCGCCTAAAGCAGCAATTAAATTTGTTGTAGGCGCACCTTCTCTTGTAGCCCATTCACCCACAAAAATCTTCTGTCCATTTCTCTCGTATTTATCATACTGATCTGCATTTGCCCACATTTCCCAAGTGTTACGATAATAATGCTCATCTAAAACGGCAGGCTTTTTTCCAGTAGTAACTTTTAGGTTTGGATATTGTGCATCGGCAATACTAGAAATACAGGTTAACTGGGGGTATTTTTTTTCAATCGCCTCTCTAAATTGTGTAAATCTGCCATTATAACTACCTGATCTATCGAACCAATCTTCATTTCCAACTTCTACATATTTCATTTTAAATGGCGCAGGATGCCCATCAGCTGCTCGTTTGGCGCCCCAATAGGTTTTTACATCACCCATTACATATTCAATTTCATCTAAAGCATCATCTATGTAAGGCTTTAATAATGGGCCAGCATCTACATGATCACCATCAAGCGCATAACCTGCAAATACACCTAGTAAAGGTTCTGCACCGATATCTTCGCACCACAATAAAAATTCAAGTAAACCCATACCATCTGTAGGGCGGTAACCCCAAGAGCCTTTATGACCAGGTCTTTGCTCTAATGGTCCCAAGGTTTCCTTCCAAGGAAAAGCATCTGTTAATAATGGCCCTTCTAAAAAATTACCACCAGGAAAACGCAAAAATTTTGGTTTCATGTCAACCATCATTTGCATCAAATCTGGCCTGTTGCCATTAGGTCTATTTTTAAATGTGGGTGGAAATAGTGATACCAAATTAACATAATACAAACCTGCACGATTGGTTGAAATAACAAAACGAGCATCGGTTGTTGGTGTAATACCAGCATTTGTGGTTAATGTTAGTTGGTATTTTTTCCAAAATGCACTTTTCTCTAGGTTAATAGTGCCAGAAGCGTACACGGTTTTACCATCATTACTTTCAATAGTAACGGTAATTGGGCCTGCAGTACTATCAGCAATTACAAGTGGTGCGGGTTGATTAGATACGGGTGCACCGGGACGACGTTGCGGCGGCACGCTACCAGCTCCTTTCATATAAAATGATGCGTTATAAGTTATATTTGGCTTTACAGGAATACCCCAATAGCCTTCATTTGCAACCCCAACACGGCTGCCGCTTTTCTCAACCGTTAAACGCAAACAAGTTTGTAAAGCACCTGTAATAGCATGTCTGCGCTCATCAAAAGGTACATTACTTTGACTAGCAGCCATTAGCTTTATATTGGCTTTTGTTTTAGTGCTATCTTCTTGTAAAAGGCTCCAACCTTCTGGTTTGGTAGCATTATCTTTAAAAATTCTATTACGAATCAGTTCTGCATATAAACCACCATCGTAAGAATGATTGATTTCTTCAGTCATTAACCCATACAACATTGGGCTTACGTTTGTAGTAGCTTTAGAAAGATCTAAAGTAATTTTCGGTACTTGGGCATTTGCATTTACCACCATTATTATGGCAAATACAATTGAACTAACGATGCGATTAATGAGATACTTTTTCATATGTTGTTGTAAATACGTTTATTTAGAAAAGATTGAAACTGACGATTTTAGTTATTGATATTACTATTTAGCATCGCTTATTCTGAAGTAATCAAAATCTGCATAGCCACCTATATTTTTTGTAGCATAATTAAAAAGTGCAAAACGATAGCCGATAAATTGAGGGATGGTATAAGCCATTTTAAGTTGCGTACCAATTGGCTGCCAAGTACTGCCATCTAAACTGTAAAAGAAATTGGCGACATCTTTTCTGTTTGTAAAATCACATTCAGCTTTAAAATGTACCATCTTTTGGGTTAAAGGAATGCTTTGCACTTGCTCAGGTTTGCCAGTACTGGCATTAATCATTACAATAGCTTTTGTATCACCATCAACTCTTACACCAACCAAGCCATAGTTCTTTTGTAACAAACCCAATCCTGCAAAATCACCATCTTTCATCTTTGACACATTTAGTGCAATAGTACCGTTACAAACAGGGCCAATGGTGCGTTGTGTTAATGAATTTTTTGCTTGTAAAAAGTTAGAATCTAACCTGCCTGTAGTTAAACGTAAGTAGCCTTTTTTAGTAACAGACCATAAACTATTGTCTGGATTATGATTCCACTGCCAAACCAATGGCAATGCAGGTTCGCCTTTTTTACGCTTAAATTCATCTGATGCAACAATGCAAGGAATTAAACTTTTGTTAGCGGGCAAATCCAATGTTTGTGGCACTTTGCCATTAACACCCAATACAGGCCATCCATCTTGCCAGGTAACTGGTACCAAATAAGGAATACGACCTACGGCACCATTATCACGAAACAAATAAGAATACCATTTGCCATCAGGCATATCAATTAAACCACCTTGTGCCACACCTAAATCCTGCAGGCCAATTTTACCTTCGTAAGGGCCAGTAATATTATCTGCCCTGTGAATTACCACCGTACGCA
>JAAFHG010000114.1 GCA_013297585.1 Chitinophagales bacterium | reverse complement strand
TGGTTCAGCAGTTCTAGAGTTTATGGCACAGCATAATTACGGTGCATCTGTAAAAATATTAGGTATACCAGATAGATTAGTAGAGCATGGCACACTTAAAGAGTTATATAAAGAGTGTGAATACGATGCAGCAAGCATTGCAATGGCAGTAAGAAAAATGGGGAAAATGGTACATTCTTAAATAACTGAATGCTGAAATTTTTATTAGTTCTCTAAATTAATTCAAAAAGTATAATCTATTTGGTTATACTTTTTTATTTTTAATACAGTTCTATGTTATTAAAAATCGCTTAAAATTTGCCTCTTATCATTAGTAATAGCCACAAATACACTGTTTTATTTCGCACAAATAAGTTAATATTCCAAAAACTTTCGTACGTTAGCAATTCTTTAACAATTCTTCTTAACCCAAAACATGAGATTATGAGAAAACTATGTACAATCACATTGTGCTTTTTATTAGCTGTTTCTCAGCTATTAGCGCAAACAAAAACAGTCACAGGTAAAGTGACGGACGACAAAGGGGCTGCTATTGCAGGGGCTACTATTTTAGAAAAAGGCACAAGAAACGGGGTGAGTGCAAGTTCTGATGGTTCATTTACCATTAAAATTAAAAATGGTTCATCACTAGTTGTATCGGCAATTGGTTTTGAAGATAAAATTATTACATCTCCAAATTCTGGCACTATTCAACTAGTGACAGATACAAAATCATTAAGTGAAGTTGTTGTTACAGGGGTAGGTGTTGCAACAAGTAAAAAGAAACTAGCTATTGCGGTAGAATCTATTACCTCTGATAAGTTACCCGCAGCACCTACAGCCGATATAGGAAACGCTTTAGTAGGTAAAATTGCAGGGGCACAAATTTCAAGTACAAATGGTAGTCCCGGATCACCAACTAATATTCTTTTAAGAGGTATTAATTCAATTTTGGGTGGAACGAGACCAATGATTATGTTGGATGGTATTGAAGTAGCCGCTACTGGATTAGAAAGTTTAGACTTGAATAATGTAGAAAGAATTGAAGTTGTACAAGGGCCAGCTGCAGCATCTATTTATGGTGCCCAAGGTGCTAATGGTGTTATACAATTATTTTCTAAAAAAGGTAAAGTAGGTAAAATAAATATTGATGTAACATCTAGCATAGGTACAAATGAATTGTTGAATGTAGGAAAGGTACAAAAAGCAAAAAAACACGGTTTTAGAGTAAACGGCAACGGTGAAGTAGTAACTGGTTCTGGGGCTGTTTTAGCTTTTGATCCTATTACGGGTTCTTATTTGGGTAATCCAGTATTTAACTTAATCTTAGATAGTACTAAATATAATCAGCAGTACGGAAAAAATTTATTGTGGTACGATCATTATGATATGTTTTTTCAAAAAGCTAACACTTTTAATAATGCCATTAGTATAAGTGGTGCAAAAGAAAAAGTAGATTTTAGCGTAGTACTTTCTAATAACCGCCAAGAAACTGTATTTAAGAATAATGGGGATTTCTCTAGAACAAACTTTAGTGCCAATTTAGGTATTGAATTATTTAAAGGTTTAAAATTTCGCTCAGTAACACAAATAGCCAATACGATAAGTACACAACTTGACCCTACTGGTAGAAACATGTTATTCGCTATTAATAATTCTCGTCCTTTTGCAAACTTCGAACAAAAAGATGCAGCAGGCTTGTATTCGCCTTACTATGGCGATGCAGTAGGCGTAAACCATTATAATTTTAATTACATTATAGAAAATGCTAAAGCTAAAGATAATACCTTAGATGTAGTACAAAGTTTCAACTTGAATTACAAATTTCCTAAATTTGTAGAGATTGACGCTAAATATGGTATTAATAGAAGCCATTTAAATAGCCGTTACGAAATAACTGAACAAAGTAAAAGTGAAGGTGCGGCTTATTGGGAATATTGGGCAGAATATTATTCACCAAGAACATCTTATGGTGCGCCTACTACATCATCAGAAACAGGTGAAATAAACCAAGGTGATTATATTTCTACAAACCAAAACTTTAATACAAACCTTACTGTTCGTTTTAATTTTAAAGACGATTTTAAAATAAACATACCGTTAACTACTTCAACACAAGCAGGATGGGATTATAGGAAAAGAAAATATTCTCAATTTATTAGTTACGGATGGGATGCACCTTTGCTTACACCATACAGGGCTTCTGGTATGATAAATTATCAAGTAGCAAGTGACTATGTTGAAGAGTTTGCAACTTATGGTTATTTAGTTAATCAACGCTTTGATTGGGGTGACATTGGTGGTGCGAGTATTGGTTTTAGAAGTGATTATTCTTCTGCTTTCGGTCAAGGTTCAAAGCCTTTCACTTTCCCTCGTGGTGATGCTTATTTCCGTGCATCATCATTAAACTTCTTCCAAAAAAGTAGTATTAGTAATGTGGTAGCAGAATGGAAATTTAGAGGTGCTTATGGCGAGGCTGGTATACAGCCAGGTGCGTATGATCGTTTCCCTATACTTACATCTCAAACAGCTGGTACTTCTACAGCGTTAGCAACACCAGTTACAAATGCAAATCCAGATTTAAGAGTTGAAGTTGCAAAAGAACTAGAAATTGGAACGGATATCAGTCTTAAACTTTCAAAATCTAATTGGTTTAAAACAGCTAATTTAAGTTTTACATACTGGACAAGAAAATCTGAAGATGTAATTGATAGAGTAGATGTGGCTCCTAGTATTGGTATAGGCCGTCAATTAACAAATGCAATGAGTTTAAAATCAACAGGTATTCAAGCATCTTTAAATATTGCAGTGTTGACATCAAAAAATTTCAATTGGAATTTTACAACAAACTACAGTAAGCAAAACTCACAAGTTGATAAAGTATTACTAGATGCAGAAGTAATTAAACAATCTGCCGCGGGTAGTTCTCAATATATTATAAGAGCGGGTGAGCAAATTGGTCAGTTATATGGTTACATTAATTTAACTGCCGTAGATCAGAAAGATCCAACTGGTGCAGACTTTATACCAAAAACTAGCCAAAACTTATACGAAGTTGCAAGCAATGGCTATGTAGTACATAAAACAACAAAACAGCCATATTTAAGTGCTGGTAGATATTCTTTAGGTGATCCCAATCCTAAGTTTAATATGTCTTTTATAAACGATTTCTCTTACAAAGGCTTTTTATCTGTAGGCTTTCAGTGGGATTGGTTAAGTGGAAGCAATCTATACAATCAAACAAAAGGATGGATGTATAGAGATGGTATACACGGTGATTATGACAAAGAAGTTACTATTAATGGTAATACTGCTGCGTGGTCTGCATTTTATAGAGGTGTATATGCTGGTCGTCAAGCTAATGGTACTAAAAGTTACTTTATGGAAGATGCATCTTTCCTACGCTTAAGGAATTTATCGGTAGGTTTCGATATTGCTAAATTCTTCTCAATAAAAGGTATTAGCAAAATGCAATTATTATTTACTGGAAGAAACTTAATAACATTTACGAAATACACTGGATACGATCCTGAGGTTAGTTCAGGCACTGTAAACTCTGCATGGGACAGAGGTGTTGATCATAATACAATTCCTAATGTTAAAACTTATCAAGTAGGTTTGAATATTGGATTTTAATTAATATATAAAATTATAATAGTTATGTTTAAAAAATATATTGCAATTTCTCTCTTTGGGCTCTCTACATTAGTAGGATGCAAAAAAGATTTAGCCGTTGAAAATCCTAATCAGCCTACACCTGCGTCTTTGAATAATGAGGCTGGTATAGTAGCCTTTGCAACGGGCGGTGTTTATGTTACAGGTTTTAGAAGCCTTAAATATACCGACGGTGTTTATGGGCCATTTTGGAGTGGTGCACTTGGCTTTCATGAGTTAATGGGTGACGTTATTGGTGCAGATGCTGCAAACGCATTTATTAACCAGTTGGGCTGCCCAGATAAAGTAACTTTTGATAATGGAACTACTGTTCTAAATCCTAGTGCCCCAAGCACACAGATAGCTTTGGTGCGTCAGGCTAATACTAATCAACAAGGTGCTAATAATTTTTTATATTATGAGTGGGCATACATGTACAACCTTATTGGTGCTTGTAATTTGTTATTAGAAAAAGCAGATGTAGTAAGTTTTTCGGGTGATGCGGCTTCCAAAAAAGCGGCTATAAAAGCTTGGGCATATTGGTGGAAAGGTTATGCCTACAGTAGAATTGGTTCTATTTATTATGCTGGACTTATAATAAATAGTTCTTTTAGTACTAATGGTAACTATGTTACAAAAGAAGCTATTATTACTGAGGCAAATAGAAATCTTGACTTGGCTGTAACAACTGCTACAAGTGCTCCAAGTGCTTCAGAATTTACAGGATTGATTGGTCAAATTATTCCAAGCAACTTTCAAGTTGGTAAGGGGTTTGCAACAACACCAGACGAGTTAAAACGAAATGTAAGTACTTTAAAAGCGAGAAATATTTTGGTAAACAAAACAGTTTCAGCTATGACGGCTAGCGATTGGGCAAATGTGCTTACGCTTGCGAATGCTGGCATTACCTCTACCGATAATGTATTTACTGTAAGAACTGATGCAGTAGGTAATTTGTTTACATCAGGCCAGTTTGTAATGGGAAGAACACAATCTGTTGCTCCGGGCGGTGCTACTTACAAGTTAAGCGAACGCTGGGTGCAAGAGTTTAAATCTGGTGATTTAAGAAAAGATCAAAATGTGAAAATTGGGGTTCCTTATCTTGGTCAAGCGGATCGTGGTAATGCGCATTTTACAAGATTTGCATTATTAGATGGTGGTAATGGTTTAAGTGGAGTTGCTGTTTATGCAAATACGTCACCCGGTGCTTATGAGTTATATGCTGCGGGTAACTTCGAAGAAAATGAGCTGATGAAAGCAGAAGCTTTAATTTACACAAACCAAATTAACCAAGGTTTAGCAATTATTGATGCTGTTAGAACGCGTCAAGGGGCTGGATTATCTGCAGTTTCTAATACCGGTTTATCTTTATCTCAAGCAAAAGAAGAGTTAAGAAGAGAGAGAAGAATTGTATGTGCATTTAGAGGCTTGTCTTTTTACGATGCTAGACGTTGGGGTGTCATTAACCCTATCAGTCAAGGTGGTGGACGTACTGGGGCAACACTTGTGAGTAGTACAGGTGTTGTAAGTACAAATGGTACCATCGAGTACGGTTATCTCGATTATTGGGATGTTCCAGGAAATGAGTTAGCATACAATCCTGCTGCATCTGGCAGCGCACCTATTAAAAATCCTAAGTAGGCTTTAAATAAAAAAAATATTAAGCGGCTATTTCATTTATTTGAAATAGCCGCTTTTTTAATTGTAAAATACAATACATGTTTTTTAATTAGTTGCCACTATTTTATTAATTTAATTTATATATTAAATAATAGACTATAATTTTTTAAAAATTTTAAACCAAAAAACTCGTTTAAAATTAAAACTATCGGCCACTATTGCTTTCTTTTGCCACATGTGGTACTCTTTTGTGCGAATAATTGATACCCACTTGTTAGTGTTCGTAGGTAAAAATTATTCCAATTTGCGCAGTAGATTTCTCAAATAATTTTAAGGAGGCTCTTTATTTCACGACAAATACATTTAATTCACTGCTATAACAGTCTCTCTTTAGTAAGTATGATTTTAATAAACTAAAAATTCCAAATAGCTTTTCACTCGATAAACGCTATCTTTTTACCTCATTTTCCTATTTCGCAATGTTTTTTACCGATTGCTATTTTAAATTCACAGATGCTTGCATAATCTTGCGGCTTGTAGCTATTTAATGTTCATTTGAACAGGCAGGTAGTTAATAATAGCATTAAAAAAACATATAGTAATGAAATTATTTTTTTTCAACATCATGGCTATGGCTATTTTAAGCCTTAGCGCACAAACCAATACTTTATTAGACCAAGCATTTTGGCGTGGTAATCCATCACTATTAACGGTGCAAAGTGAAATTGCTAAAGGCAATAACCCATCAGAATTTAATAGAAATACCTTTGATCCTGTTGTTTTGGCCATTAATGCTCAAGCCCCTACCGAAGTGATTAAGTTTTTAATAGACCAAAAAGGTAACGAACCTAATAAGCTCACACATGATGGTAGAACCTATATCTTCTGGGCGGCAGCAAGAGGCAATGTAGAAGTAGTAGAATACTTAATTAGTAAAGGTGCTGATGTTAATATAATTGATAGCCATAGTGCTACCGCTATTTCGTTTGCAGCTAGTGGTGGGCAGCAAAACACAAAAATTTATGATGCCTTAATTAAAGCAGGTTCAGATGTAAAACAAAAAAACCAAGATGGTGCTAGTTTACTATTGCAAGGCATTGCAAATGATAAAGATTTTGTTCTAACTAACTATTTTATTGCAAAAGGTTTATCGTTACAAGATGTAGATGCAGTAGGCAATACAGCCTTTAACTATGTTGCAAGAACTGGCAATATAGATCTGATGAAAACCCTTATAGAAAAAAGTGTTAAGTATAATAATAACGCTATGATATTAGCTGCACAAGGTGGTAGAGGTGCGGCTACAAAACTAGAAGTGTACCAGTATTTAGAAAGCCTAGGGTTAAAGCCAAACGCTGTAAATGCTAATGGTGAAAATGCGTTACATGCACTTGCGCGTAAGCCTAATCAAAGCGCCATTATTACTTACTTTATTGCAAAAGGTGCCGATGTAAACCAACCAGATAATGAGGGTAACACACCGTTTATGTTAGCTGCTGGTTTTAATAGAGATACAGCTATAATAGCCCTTTTAGCTGCCACTGTAAAAAATATTAACCAAGCAAATAAGAAAGGTATTACAGCATTAGCCTTGGCTACAAGAAACAACGCTGCTGACGTAATGCAATACCTAATTGCTAAAGGTGCTAATATAAATGTATTAGATAAAGAAGGTAATAATCTTGCTTACTATTGGCTACAATCTTATAGCCCTCAAGCGTTTGGTGGTAGACAAGAAGGTGGCAGACCTCAGGAACAAGCAATCACAAAAACAGACGCTTTTACTGCTAAAATGCAAGTACTACAAAACAATGGTCTCAACATTACTACACCACAAAAAGATGGTAGTACTCTGTACCATTTAGCCGTTACTAAAATTGATCTTGGTTTATTAAAACGTATTGAGCAATTAAAAGTAGATGTAAACGTAAAAAACAAAGAAGGATTAACACCTTTGCTTAAAGCAGCCATGGTAGCTAAAGACGATAGCATTTTAAAATATCTATTAAGCATTGGTGCTAAAAAAGACAGCACAACTGACTTTAAAGAAACTGCTTACGATCTAGCCAAAGAGAACGAGTTTTTAACTAAAAATAAAATTTCTGTAGATTTTCTAAAATAACACAATGACAAGAACTTTTAAAGGATTAATGGCAACAGTGGTTTGCCTAATAATGACAGGAGCAACGGTAGCACAAAAAGCAGCAACTACTAAGTATAAGTGCATGGTGCAAATGACCAATTATATGGGTGAAGGTGCTTACATGGTAGTATCGCTAATAGATAGCAAAGGTGCTTACGAGAAAACATTGTACGTAATGGGTTCAGATAAAAAATGGTACCCTAACCTAAAATCTTGGCATAATTTCTATAAGAAAAAGTCTGCCAATATCAGCGCTATTACGGGTGCTTCTGCTGCTAATGGTGACCGTAGTGTTACAGTAATAGAAATAGAAACTGCTAAAATAAATACAGGCTATAAATTACGTTTTGAAACATCTGTAGAAGATAAAAATTACTACGAAAAAGATGTAGAAGTACCTTTAACCACCGAAGGTTTAAATGGCAAAACAGATGGTACTGGCTACGTTCGCTATGTACGTTTTGGCGCAACTAATTAATAGCATATCATGACGATTTCTGTATGGAGATACAGCCACTTAACCTTGGCTGTGTCTTCTTTTATTTTTATAGCTTTAGCAGCCGTTACAGGCGTTGTATTAGCCCTTGAACCTATTAACAATAAGTTGCCTAATTATAAGGCAAGTGGCTTTAACCAAATTGCAGTAGCGCAAGCTTTGCCTGCTATCAATAAATCATATACTGACATTACAGAAGTTTCGGTAGATGCCAACCAATTTGTAATTGTAAAAGGTGCTGATAGTACAGGTAAAAATGTAGAAGCTTATGTGCATCCTATTACGGGTGCTACATTAGGTAAAGTAACCAAACAAACCGATTTCTTTCAGTGGGTTACTGCTTTACATCGCTCCTTATTTCTGCATGAAGCAGGCAGATTTTTTGTGGGGTTAACTTGCTTTTTATTGTTGCTCATAGCCTTGTCTGGTAGTATCTTGGTTATTCAACGTCAGCGTGGTATAAAGCACTTTTTTGCAAAGATTATTAAAGAGCATCCTGCACAATATTTTCACGTATTACTTGGTCGTTGGTCCTTAGTGCCTATCATCATTATCTGCTTATCTGGTACTTATTTATCGTTGGTAAAATTTGGTGTATTTACCGAGAAAAAAATAACCCATACAATAGACTTTGGTAAGCTTGGTACAGGTGCTAAAAAAGACTTGAAAGACTTCGCCATCTTTAAGAGTACACACTTGGCAGATGTACAAACCATTGAGTTTCCTTTCTCTGATGATCCTGAAGATTATTATACGGTAAAACTAAAAGATAGAGAACTTGTGGTAGATCAATTTTCAGGCGACATATTGAGCAATATCCCTTACCCAACCACAGTACTCATCAACAACCTTAGTCTTGATTTACATACTGGTAGAAAGAGTATTTTATGGGCTATTGTTTTAGGCATTGCTTCTATCAATATTCTGTACTTTATTTACTCTGGTTTTGTTATTGCATTAAAGCGTAGAAGTGACATTGCAAAAAATATATATAAATCAAATGATAGCCAATACATCTTACTAGTAGGTAGCGAGAATGGCAGCACATTTGGCTTTGCCAATGCCATTTACAAGCAGCTAATAGCAAGTGGTAAAAAAGTATTTATTACAGAACTAAACAAGTACCAGCTTTTCCCACAAGCAGAGCATTTGCTAGTGCTTACAGCTACGTATGGCTTGGGTGAAGCACCTACTAATGCCAATAAGTTTGCTTCGTTATTAAACAAATACCATCAAAAGCAAACCGTACAATTCGCTGTGCTTGGTTTTGGCTCAAGGGTGTATCCTGAATATTGCAAATATGCTTATGATGCACATGCTTTATTAGCTGCACAAGCTTGGGCCGCACCAATACTTGACGTGCATACAGTAAACGATAAATCACCAGACCAATTTAAAGTATGGTTAGATGTATGGACTGAGAAAGCAGGCTTACCTGAAATAGCTTTACCACTATCGCTACACCAGCAACCAAAAGGTTTGCAAAGCTTTAAGGTTGTGGGTAGAAGAACAAGCAGTCATGCAGATGAACCATTCTTAATCACACTACAACCTAGTGGCAAAACCTCGTTTACCTCCGGTGATTTATTGGCCATTTATCCAGCGAAAGA
>JAAFHG010000247.1 GCA_013297585.1 Chitinophagales bacterium | reverse complement strand
ATGGTTTCAAGTGTGTACATACCTTTCCATTGGGTAAGTTGGTACTTGGTATTCGTCCATTTACCAACACCGCTCGTTTTGTCTTGCACAAGCAATTGGTTACCGTCATTTGGCAAAAACAGTTCAGCAGTGTCTTGTACTTCTTGGCTTTTAAATACCACAAAAGCAGAGATACTTTGGCTAGCCGTATCTGGTTGTGGGTTTAGTCGTATGCCCTCTTCAAATAGTCTGATACAGTTGTGCTTTACTTGAGACCACTGATAGCCAGCACTACCTTTGCAGCCATGTGCATCTACATCGTTACCTACCATGGGTGCTGTTTTAGCTGTTGTATCTTTCTGTGTTATAGTTGTATTATTGGCAGTACCGCAAGCCGCTACAATGGCTAGTATTGGTAAATGTTTAAGTACGTGGTTCATAAAAGTTTTTTGTAAATATGCAATAACTTGGGTAAAAGATTGACAAGTATAATGTTGTTTGATAAATCACTTGACTATTACGTCATACCATTCAGAAACTGATTATTAACAAAATTACTTTCGGCAAGAGATTGTAAATTTGAACTAATAAATTACTATTTATGGATAGCAAAGTAATTAATGTTGATTCAGAAATTTTGGGCGGCACACCTGTATTTGCAGGTACGAGAGTGCCAATTAAAAACCTATTTGACTACTTAGAAACAGGCGATACCATAGAACTATTTTTAGCTGATTTTGAAAGTGTTAGTAAAAATCAGGTACTTAAAGTACTTGAGATGTCACAAAAGTTAATTGAAACTTCCTCAAACATATTTCATGAAAATTTTGCTTGATGAATGCGTTACTAAACGTTTGAAAAAACACTTGGAAGCATTTGAAGTATTTACTGTAACAGAACTAGGATTAAGTGGTATTAAAAACGGCAAATTGATGGCCTATTGTTCTGAGAATCAATTTGACATTTTATTGACGATTGATAAAAACTTGATGTTTCAACAAAATCTAGATAGATATCCTGTTACAATTGCCGTTCTCAATTGCACAACAAGTAAAATAGATGAACTACTTACATTTTTACCTTCATTCTTTTCTCAAGTAAATGAGTTTGCTAAACATAAGGCTTACTTAATTAGTAAATAACGAACGCAACAAGACAACAATATTTTAGAATGTGTGAATTTTTGACGTTAACTATTTTTTTGTGAAAAATTTTCTTCTGGTACTAACAACCTGTGCAATAAATATGTCTACTCGCAAGAATATGGTGTTATATCTTACAACCCCAATATGACTAATAATTATGCCTATCATTTTAGGTTTGGAAATTTTATTAGAGAAGATATACAATTTGATAAAAACAAGGTCTATTCTAAAGATGATACATTGGCAATATTCATTGCAGATTCCATCAATTTTCATAAGAAAATACCCCTTCATTATGAAAATAAGCCACACTTGTGCCAGAATAGATTTTATAAGTTTGGTTATTTAGGTGCAAAGGGCAAGATTATTATCCCTTTTGTTTTCGATGGTATTCAAGCTACATATGATTCCTTAACATTAACCGCAAGCATTAATAATTTACATGGGATTATTGATGGCAAGGGTAACACGATTATTTCTTTTAAATATTACTCTGTTTACACAATAGATAATAATTTGTTTGCTGTTCTTAATAAACGAAGTGATACTTTATTAAAATTTTACAATAGAAAATTCGAATACTTATTTTCTGCAAAAGGCTCATATGCTGAGGTTTTTTCAAAAGACTATATTAAAATTTCGCCCTTAAGTTTTAGTTCAAAATCAACTGCGCCTTATATCATTTCAAAGCAAGGTAAAGTAGTAGCTGTCTCTTTAGAAAATACAATTTCTTGGATTGATAACAACTTTATTTGCGTATACAAAAATCAAAAGTGCGGCATAGTTGATTTTAAGAATAATACGCTTGTTCCATTTGAATATGTTAATATAGGTGTTGGATGTAAGGGGCAGTTTATAGTTATTCGCGATGGTAAATCTGGGATTGTTGATGCTAAAAACAAAATAATAGTGCCATTAAACGATGTTAATATAACAAGTTTCATTGGCTGTTATTTGATTGCAAATAGAAGGAGTGACATTTCGCAACTAGTAGACCTAAAAGGGCAAGAAATTTTATCTGGGCATTATAGAATTAGTACAATGAATTCTAAAAACTATCTAGACAAGGTTAGTGCTAATGAGTTACTTTTAGTATATAATACCGATACACGCTTATACGGTATTTACAATGTAGAGGGTTTTAAAATACACCCTATCGAGTATGATTTTATTCGTACCCATAGAGACACAAAACCATGCTCATCAATTATTATAGAGAAGAAAGCAAGCCCTAATTCGAAAAATTACTTATATGCATTACTAGATAAGAATGCTAAAATAATTGTACCCCTTTCAGAAAATAAAATTGATTTTATTAACGAAATCCCCAATCTAGTAAAATCTACTAACGCTGATAACCTTTGTGCTTTAGTAAATGCCAATACAGGAAAAGTATTAACACCTTATCAATATGAGAACTTTGAACATAACTATAAGTTATTTAGTGGTTACTTTTTAGCTAAGAAAAATTATAGATATGCTTTAGTTTCCCCAGATGGGCGTGTTTTAACAGAAGCGGTATATCAAGAATTCATCAAAGCAACTGATGTTACCACGTTATCGTTCGATGAAGAAATAATCTATTTAGCCAGAAAACATGAAAGATATTTTGGCATTACTAAAGATGGGAAAGAAATAGTACCCCCAAATTAATTTATTCAACAGCTATTCTGCCACCACTTCTTCCTTAATCACCGCTTTCTTCATCAGCGTTAAAAAGCGCAACATTTCTTCCATACCACGTATATCATCAACAACTAGCAAGAAGTTTTTACCTGCTTGTTTTAGCTTGGCTTTATTAGTACCAGTTTGTAAATAACTCAAAATATTTTTAAACAAATCTGACTCAAAATAAGGCGAATCATTTTTGTTAATAAAGTAACAACGCATGGTATTATCCTTCAGCGTCATCTTCTCAAACCCAAGATTTAAACCAGCCCAACGACAACGCACTGTGGTAAACAAATCTTCTACTTGGCTAGGTATTGGCCCAAAACGGTCTACCATTTCTGCATGAAACGCCGTTAATTCGGCTTCGTTTTCGCAGTTATCTAAACGTGTGTATAACGATAGTCTTTCAGTAATACTTTCTACATAACTATCGGGCAATAAAATTTCCAAATCCGTATCAATGGTACAATCGCTTACATAGTCATCTTGCTTCGCAATCTCATCTTTAAATAAGTCTTTAAACGACGTACGTTTTAGTTCTCTTACGGCTTCTTCCAATATTTTTTGGTACATCTCAAAACCAATCTCAGCCATAAAACCACTTTGTTCACCACCCAATAAATTGCCCGCACCACGAATATCTAAGTCTCGCATGGCAATTTGAAAACCACTACCAAGGTCACTAAATTGTTCTAGTGTTTGTAAGCGTTTACGGCTATCTGTAGGCAAGCTACTCATTGGCGGTGCCAATAAATAACAGAAAGCCTTTTTATTGCTACGACCAACACGACCACGCAGTTGGTGTAAATCACTTAACCCAAAATGATGTGCATTATTAATGATGATGGTATTGACGTTGGAAATATCTACACCACTTTCTACAATGTTTGTACAAACGAGTACGTCGTATTTTTTGTCAATAAAATCTAAAATGCGTTCTTCTAATTCATGCCCTTCTAGCTGACCATGAGCAAAGCCAATGCTTAAATCAGGGCATTGTGCTTGAATAAGCGCAGCCATTTCGCCCAAACCATTTACCCGATTATGGATAAAGAAAACTTGCCCGCCACGGTTGGTTTCGTAATAAATCGCATCACGAATAAAGTCAGCATTAAACACCTGAATTTCAGTTTGTATCGGCTGACGGTTTGGTGGTGGTGTATTAATGATACTTAAATCTCTTGCCCCCATCAAACTAAAGTGTAGCGTACGTGGTATGGGTGTTGCAGTGAGTGTTAAACAGTCAACATTGGTTTTTAAAGTCTTCAATTTCTCTTTGTGTGCCACACCAAATTTTTGCTCTTCATCAATAATCATGATGCCGAGTTCTTTAAACTTCACTTCTTTGCCTAACAATCCATGCGTGCCTACAATAATGTCTATTTTGCCAGCGGCTAATTTTTCTAGAGTTTCTTTTTTCTCTTTAGATGATTTGAATCGATTCACATAATCTACAGTTACAGGAAAATCTTTCAAGCGCTCACTAAAGGTTTTAAAATGTTGAAAAGCCAAGATAGTTGTAGGCACTAAAACGGCTGCTTGCTTGCCATCAACCACACTTTTAAACGCAGCACGAATGGCCACTTCTGTTTTACCAAAACCCACATCACCACACACTAGTCTATCCATTGGGCTTGGGCTTTCCATATCCACTTTTACATCGGCCACAGCCTTGGCTTGGTCAGGTGTATCTTCATACATGAAACTCGCTTCAAGCTCAGTCTGCATGTACGTATCTGGTGCATGTGCAAAGCCCTGCTGACTCTTACGTTGTGCGTATAATTTTATCAGGTCAAAAGCAATTTCTTTAACCTTAATTTTTGTCTTTTCTTTTAGTTTATTCCAAACATCACTACCTAGTTTATTAATCTTAGGTACGCTACCTTCTTTACCTGTGTATTTGGAAATTTTGTGTAGCGAATTGATGTTGACGTAGAGAATATCTGTGTCTTTATAAATGATACGAACTGCCTCTTGTAGCTTACCATTAATCTCTAATTTTTGCAAGCCGCTGTAAGTACCCACACCATGATCAATATGTGTTACATAATCACCAGGTTGCAAGTCTCGCAAGGTTTTCAGCGTAATGGCTTTGTTTTTATTATACGCCTGTTTTACACGGTATTTATGGTAACGCTGAAATATTTGATGGTCAGTATAGCATACCACTTTCAAGTCTTCATCTATAAAACCTTCGTGAATAGATGTAGCAACAGGAACGAAATTTATTTCTGTATTTAAGTCTTTAAAAATGCTGTGTAAGCGTTCAAGCTGCTTAGCTTGTTCAGCAAAAATGTAGATGCTATAATTATCAGCCTCGTGCGCTTTTAAGTTCTTAATTAGTAAGTCGAAATTACGATTGAACGAAGGTTGAGTCTTAGTTGCGAAGTTGATAGTTAATGGATCATCGATCATGGTAGAATCACCGCTATTAAAAAACTGCTGCCTACCAAACTCAACAATATGTCGCTGTTGCATTTGCCTTTCTAAAGTAGCTACAGGCGTAAAATCTTGTAGAGAAACTTCTTTTAAAATCTTAGTATCGTCTTCATCTTCTTCCTCTTCAACTTTATGTTTTGAGTTAGTTTTTACACTTGCACCAAATGCTTCTTTAGTTGCGCTTGCTCTCTCTAAAAATAAACCAAGATCTTCTTCTTCCTGTTCAATCTTACCTTGAATAACATCCCAATCTTTTAACCAAACAATGGTATTTTCTGGTAAAAATTCCAATAGCGAAACTTTATCACCGGTTTCAAATTGTGTTTCTACATTGGGTATAATGCTTACCTGCAACAACTTTCGCTCACTCAATTGTGTTTCAGGATCAAAGATTCTAATGCTATCAACATCATTACCAAACAACTCTACACGATATGGTTTTTCGTTACCAAACGAATAAATATCCAAGATACCACCACGCAATGCAAATTGACCTGGCTCGTACACAAAATCGGTACGCACAAAGCCATACATTACAAATAGTTCCATCAAGCCATCAAGGTTAATGGTATCGTTGGTTTTGATGGAAATAATATTACCACTTAAAGTTTTTGGTAGTACTACTTTTTCAAACAAAGCCTCAGGGTAGGTAATGATAATTTTTTTGTTGCCCCCGTTTGACAACTTAGTTAAGGCTTCGGTACGCAACATCACATGCGACGAATTGAGTAACCGATAATTTTTTCTAGTTTTAAAAGAAGATGGGAAATAGAATAAGTCTAAAGCACTGGTAAGGTTCTCTAATGTATTGTGAAAATAGGCGGCTTCTTCCGCATCATTTAGTACAATTAAATGGTTTAGCCCCTGTGTTATTTGGTGCATAAAAACAGCGCCAACTATAAACTCTGCACTACTG
>JAAFHG010000437.1 GCA_013297585.1 Chitinophagales bacterium | reverse complement strand
CCAATTGGTTATGTAGGTGTGGTGATTAGTTATATTGGTGAAGATGGTAAAGACCTTACAGGCGATAGTTTTAAACATGGCAATATTGTAAGTAAAGGCCACCGTGGTGTATGGATAGAACCATACGGCCCTGGTAAATATCCTTTTAACAAATACATTATGAAGGTAGAATTGGTGCCTACTACCAACTTGGTTTTAAACTGGGCAAATGCTAGAAGTGAAAGCCATCAATTGGATAAAAACCTAAGTACTATTACGGTGCGTTCTCGTGATGGTTTCCCTTTTAACCTAGATGTGAGTCAGATTATACACATACCAGCGAATGAAGCGCCTAAAGTAATTGCCCGATTTGGTAGCATGAACAACTTGGTAAGCCAAGTATTAGAACCAACCATTGGTAACTATTTTAGAAACAGTGCACAAGACAGTGATGTGATTTCTTTCTTGAGTACACGTAAAGAAAGACAAAGCAGTGCTAGAGAACATATACGTGAAGTGCTAGAAGAGTACAACGTAAATGCGGTAGATACACTGATTGGTGACATTGTACCGCCTGAAGCTTTAATGAAAACATTGACCGATAGAAAGATTGCTGAAGAAGAGCAAAAAACCTATCAAACACAAAAAATGGCACAAGAACAAAGGCAGGGTATGGAAAAAGAAACCGCTATTGCCGATATGCAGAAAGAGATAGTAAAAGCACAACAAAGTGTAGAAATTGCACAACGTACTGCTGATGCTACGGTGAAGAAAGCAGAAGGTGATGCCAATAGTTTAAAACTACAAGTAGATGCAGAAGCGACTGCTACAAAAATGCGTGCAAACGCTGAGGCAGAAGCCACCAAAGCCCGTGCTGGTGCACAAGCAGAAGCAACGAAACTAAATGCAAGTGCCGATGCTGAAAAGATTAGTAAAACAGGTTTGGCAGAAGCAGAAAAAATTATGGCTATTGGTAAAAGTACCGCTGAGGCTTACGAACTACAAGTAAAAGCCATGGGTGGCGACAACTTTACCCGCTTTAAAGTAACCGAAGAGATAGGTAAAGGCAATATTAAAGTAATGCCAGACATTTTAATAGGCGGTGGTAATGGCAGCGAAGGCGGCATTAACGGCTTATTAGGCATGAAATTGATGGAGCTAATGGATGTGAAAAAGAAGGAAGATGCTGCAAAAACTGGCGAGTAACGACTAATGTTATAGCCTACTTAAACGTCCGAGGTTTCTGAAACCTCGGACGTTTTTTGTTTGTAGTAATTGTAAAACTTTTTGTGCTATCTCTTTATCGTCAAACTCAAGAAGATAAATAGTCCAAATGCCTTTTTTAAAGTATATGCGGTTTGTCCAGTGATATTTTAAGTTGTGGTAATTAAGTAAACACATGTCAGGAAGGTTGTTAAGAGAAAAGATAGTGTTCACCTTTAGAATTTTGAATAGAACAAAGCGTTGCAAAACAAAATTTGGGATAATAGATATTGTTTTTTGATGTAAGTCTAAAATCAAAGTTTTATTAATGTTTTGCATTCGCCAAAATCCATAAACCGAAATCCAAAGAATAACTAACCCAATTTCAAGATTGTATTGTCTTTTACTATATGCCATAATAAGCAAAAAGGAAAATGCAATTCCCATTAAACTCAATAAAATCCAAAAGCTATTTTTCTCTGTCTTAATAATTAATCTGTCCTCGTGTAATTCTATGCTTATAGACTCTTTTGATGCTTCAATTGTTTCGGCAAGTTGTTTTAAAGTTTGGTGTGTCATGGTGTAGCATACAAGGTATAAATTGGTACAACTGTGCAACAATCTACATATTGTTTTACAGTAGTAAATATATTGATTGAATAGCCTACTTAAACGTCCGAGGCTTTATAAACCTCAGATATTTTTTTAGCAAAAGAAGTTCAATTTATACGTAATGTATTATGGCATTTGAGATGCCTTTTATCTGTGCTTCGAGATGCCGTAAACGAACATCTCGAATAGTGATTCATTATACAGATAGTGTTGTTTCAATATTGTCATCATTTACTAGCTCCACTTTGTTCGAAGTCTTTGAATTTTTCAGCTTGTCAATAAAGATTATAAAAAACAAAGCAACCAAATTTAAATTAAGTTCAATTTTGTCTGCGTCAGTATTCCAATTCATCTCCCATGTCGACATTATGCCCACGTTGAATTTCATGTCAAATGAATTAGTGAAGTCAACCCCGACTGATAAAAGCAAGCCTGAAACATATTTAAAGCCATAGCCGAGTATAGCAAAACTTATTAGTTGTAAATATTGATTAATTAATGAAATGTCTAGCGAATGCTTTCTATTTTTCAAGATCTGTATCCCACAGTAGATAGAAAAGCTATATAGTCCCAAGGCAATTAAATACAGAATTAAAATTAGTCCAGTAATTGTTGCGGTCTGCGCAATTAAATAAAAAGTAATCACTAATCCAGTAATTCCGCCTATAAGCTGGTAATATCCTAACACTTTTAATTTGGTGTCCTTATTTTTTATCTTATCCATTTTTATAATTAGAGAGTTCAAAACGCATTGACACCAACTCACAAATCGCCGCAACTGCACAACAATCTATATGTTGTTTTACAATAGTAAATATATTGATTGAATAGCAATTATAAAAATCGTTCTCTTACCTAATTCCCTTTTGGGGGCTAGGGGCTTTTACTTCATCACTATTTCCTTCAATAAAACTCTCCTTTTTTCACTTGTTCAAACTCTTTTTTAATTATTATTTATTGTTATATTATTAAAATTATTTTAGTTCTTTAAAACATTTCTTTCGTTACAACAGCGAGCCACTAAACAGCTGAATACAATACCCAAATACTAGAATTGCTTCCTTAGTGTTAATAAGGTTCTTGAATGCGAAAAGAGATCATTACAGCAATTAGATGGCTTCGTAGATTATTTGGAGATGGCTATTTTCAGTGAGTACTAATTTTTTGATTTATAACCGCCGATAATTAAGAATGATATCAAATACATTAAATTTATAATATATTGTATCAAAATTTAGCATTTTTCATTATACTTTTATCACTACTTGTTTAGTAACAATCTTATTGCAATGGGCTTTATAATAACTCTATTGTAAAAAAGGGTTATTTGGTACAATTACCAAACAACCCTTTTATTTACATTTATAGTTTAATTATTTCCTTTTAGGTAGTACCAAGCTATCAGCAGGATACTTAGCTTTTATACTATCTCTCACAGTTTCGCACCAAGTAGCAAAAGATAGCTTTTCTGCGTCCGTCAACACTGCATTCTTGTGTATTAAAGTATA
>JAAFHG010000266.1 GCA_013297585.1 Chitinophagales bacterium | reverse complement strand
CTTACGCCTGCATTTATTACACCAACAGAAATTACAACAGGGGCTTTGGTCAGTTCACTTTGTCTGCTCACAATGGTTTGAAAGCCATTAATAATTTGCGTAGCCACCATTATTGGATCTATACCGCTCCAAGGTTGCGAGCCATGCGTTTGCTTACCTTTTACTTTTACGGTAAACCAATCGCTTGAAGCCATGGTTGCGCCAGAAGTATATTTAATGGTACCAATTTCTGTTTGCGAGTTAATGTGCAAGCCAAATACCGCATCTACTTTTGGGTTGTCCATTACGCCTTCTTTTATCATCAATGGTGCGCCACCTTCTTCTGTGCCCGGTGCACCTTCTTCTGCTGGCTGAAACATAAATACCACCGTACCAGCAACTTCTCGTTGCATTTGTTGTAATACCGTTGCTGCGCCCATTAAAATAGAAGTGTGCGAATCGTGACCGCAAGCATGCATTACGCCTACTTTTTTACCATCATACTCACTATTTACTTTTGATGCATAAGGTACTGTCACACGTTCGACCACAGGTAATGCATCTATATCTGCACGTAACGCTACCACAGGGCCGGGCTTACCGCCTTTTAATATGGCTACCACACCTGTTTTGGCAAATGGATATTTTACTTGTAAACCAAGCTTGGTAAGGTAAGCCGCTATGTAAGCACCCGTATTGTATTCTCTGTTAGATAATTCAGGAAATTGGTGAAAATGCCTGCGCCAAGCAATTACCGAATCATTTACCGCTGCTACCGATTTATCTAATTGTTGCGCTTGTGCAAGTGCAGGTACCAAAGCCACAAGTGCTATCCATAATTTTCTCATGCTTGTTAAGTTTTGTATTGAGCGTCAATGTACAAAGGTTTTTGGGGCGAGCCAATTTTCGTTTTTGCTGTTATGTTTTAGTCTTTTTACTAGAAATGAAACTTGTTGTCACTAGCCTCAATATCACCTTGATTGAGTTCCGGCGTCTTTGCTTGTAACAAGCTAATTTGGGTTTAAATAATTACCAATTATCAAATTGTTATTATCATCCTGCAAATTAATACGCATTTATGTAAGGTTAGTTACTTTAAACTTTTTTTCATTTGCAATCGGTTTCAATGTAACATTGTACCTTTAAATTCATCAATAGTGTAACGATAATCATTACACCATTTTAATCATTCACAATCATAATTACGGTACGTTATGTTATTGCTTGGTATAGATTTAGGCACTTCGTCTATTAAAGTTTCGGTGGTAGATGCTGCTTCGCAAAAGACTATTGTTTCGGTCCAACATCCTGAAACAGAAACCCCTATTATTGCATTGCACCCTGGCTGGGCAGAGCAAGACCCAAATACTTGGTGGCAGCATGTGCAGCAAGCCATTTTAAAAGCGAATGCAACTAATGCTTATAATCCAAAAGATGTGGGCGCTATTGGTATTGCTTACCAAATGCATGGTTTGGTATGTGTAGATAAGAGTCAATTCATATTAAGAAATAGTATTATATGGTGCGATAGCAGGGCCGTGCCTTATGGCAATAAAGCATTTGATAGTATTGGTCACGATGTTTGTTTGTCTAAGTTATTGAACTCACCAGGCAATTTTACAGCTAGCAAACTGGCTTGGGTAAAAGAGAATGAACCCGCCATTTATGCGCAGATTGATAGAGTGATGCTACCGGGCGATTTTATAGCCATGAAATTAACTGGCGACATTACTACATCTGCTTCAGCATTATCTGAGGGGATTTTTTGGGATTTTAGTACCAATACTATTTCTAAAGATGTATTAGATTATTACGGTTTTGATGTGTCGTTATTTCCTACTATTAAAAATGTATTTACAGACCACGGTAGGTTAAGCAATGCTGTTGCAGATAGCCTTGGTTTAAGTAATAATATTCCTGTTACTTACAAAGCTGGTGACCAACCGAATAATGCACTATCGTTGAATGTGTTGCAACCTGGCGAGGTAGCTGCAACTGCTGGTACATCGGGCGTTATATATGGTGTAGGTGATGGTTTGGGTTACGATAAACAATCGAGAGTGAATGGTTTTGCCCACGTAAATCATACCTCTGAAAATACAAGAATTGGTACTTTACTATGCATTAATGGTACTGGTATTGCTAATAGTTTTACTAAGAGAATTTTGGCTTCAGATAAAAGCTACAATACAATTAATGATGAAGCTGCAAAAGTAGCGATTGGCAGTAATGGCTTGAATGTATTGCCATTTGGCAATGGAGCAGAGCGCATTTTTAACAATAAAATTGTAAGTGCTCATTATCAAAACCTCGACTTTAATTTACATTCACAAGCTCATATTTTTCGTGCTGTACAAGAAGGCATTGCTTGCTCGTTTCGGTACGGTTTAGATATTATGCGCAGCAATGGTATGAAGCCATCCGTAATTCGTGCAGGTAAGGCTAATTTATTTTTAAGTGCTGTATTTGCAGAAGCATTTGTTAATGTAACCAATGTGCCAGTAGAATTGTACAACTGCGATGGTAGTGTAGGCGCAGCATTAGGTGCAGGTATTGGTGCCAATATTTTTATATCAGAAAAGGAGGCTTTTGCCAATATGCAACCATTGCAGTTAATAGAACCTACTAAGGTAGATGCATATCACAATGTATATGACAATTGGAAACTACTTTTGGACAAACAAGTTAAATAGTATAAAATAATGCAGCCAATATAGCAGTGTTGGCTGCATCATTTGTTTAATTAAACACTGGCTCAGCTTTGTAGCCTTGTTTGCGCAACAAGGTAATAACGCCATTTGTTCCACCTAAGTGTGCTGCGCCTACGGCAAAAAAAGTAGGTTTCGCTTTCGCTTCGGCAATAATTACCGGTATCCAATTTTGATTACGGTTTTGTAACATCATCGCTTCGTATTTGCCAAATGCAGGGTCTTTGGTAGTTAGTTGTTGCATGGCATTTATATCCTTTGATTGATAGATTTTTACCATTTCGTTGAATTGTAACCTGGCACTATCAAGGTGGTACAGCATATTTTTAAGCATATCTGCCTGTATTTTATAAGGGATGGTATCAAACACACGCATTTGATATTCAAGTGTTTCTAGCCCTTTTAATTCCATGTGTCTAGCTTTAGCCATCGTTTGAAAATGTTTTTCAAAACCATCAGGATTACATTTTAGTATAGCAGGAAACACCGCGCTCATAAGTAGTAACGGTTTCGCCTTGCCCATTAAACTCAGTGGCATACCTGCTGAGTTTTTAAAAATGGTATTCATGCTGTCATAATCTATTTTGCCTACTAATTTTTCTAATGAAAAAGTATCAGGCATCATCATCGTTTTCATGGCTGTTGCCATCATATTTGGGTCGTCTAAATCTATTTCAAGGTATAATTGTTGGCTTTTGTAAAATGCTGTTTTTATACTTGTATCTATTATAATTTGATCGGGACAAAGCACATGTATAGTGCCGTATAAGTAAGATGCTTGCTTAATCCCTTTGCCAGAAATTTTCCATAATAGCGTTTTTTCAGTGGGTACTTGTGCAAATGAAAAAGCGGTAAAATAGCAAGTAGCAAAAAAGGCTAAAACGTATTTCATAACTGTGAATTTGTAGGTAAAATTCACGTAATTGTTTTATAAATCTACAAAAATTAAAATGCCCCCAAAAATGGGGGCAAATGCGATGTAACTAGTTAAATGCTTGGGTACATCATAGGAATTGTTGGTTTTTCATCAAGGGATATAGAATAGTAAATTTAATTGCATTTAATATTGCAACCTCCTGGCAATGCTTTTCCGGTTGGTTCTACTGTATATCCTGCAGATACATCAGCCCACAAAAATTTTACTGTGTAATAATGATTAATCACTAGTTGATCTCCTTTGCAACAAGAGTAATCTTTCTCTTTCTTATAATGTTTTCCGAACATGTTGGTGAAAGGTGCTGTGATAGATGCTGTAACAACGATTGCGGAAACTGCAATAAATGCAGTGTTTAGCTTTAGCTTTGCGAACATAGGATTTTGATTTTGTAGTTATGGATTTCTATTTCAAATGTAAGACGATTTCCAATATCTACGTAGTATTTTGTTTAAAAGATGGCCTTAAAATAAATTTTAAGCACTTTTTAAGGTTGCTTGTGCAATAATCTATAGAAGTCTTATTTTTTTGTTTGATATACACCCACAAAATAGCTTTTTAAAGAAACAATTCTTAATTTATCGTTTTCAATAAAGGCTTTTCTATATTCTTTAAAATTACCTTTCTTATCTGCAAATCCAATAATGCAACTTAAAGGCTCTTTACCACCTTGTAAAATCACCTTAGGCATGGTACCAAAATTGGGTATTCTTAAAGAGTCTGTTACGGTAAGTTCTTTGTATTTTATGCGTATATTGTATTTAAAAGTTTCTTTGGTTTCGTACACATCAATTGAGAATACCCACTTGTTAAATTCATCAGGAATGTTTTTACTAAAACTGGCAATTGGTTTTGGATTAATTGTCTTCCTATAATTAGATATCGTATTGTTTGTTATATATGTTGAAGTGTCTTCAACATTTACCGATTGCAACTCTTTATTGTTAGTGGAATTGCACGCAGCAAGAATAATGAGAGCAGAGGGTAATAAGCATTTTTTGAAAGTCATATACAATAGTTTTTGATAAAAGTATGATATATCGTTTAAGATGATAGTATTGGGCAAAAAAAATCCCATCTTTTTTAGATGAGATTTTTCTTGATTATATGAACGATAATTATTTTTTTGCTGGCATATACTGAATATATTTTTTGCTTTCTTCTGCAGAAAGTGTTTTACCATTTATTGAAATAATACCGTTGTTGATGTTTAATTTAATATCGTTGCCAGTAGCTAAGCCATCTTTTTTAAGTGCCTCAATCAAAGCATCTGCTGATTTAGCCTCAGCATTTACAGTTACTGTAGCAGTGCTATCAGTAACTATTTCTTTGTTTACAATGCTTACTTCTATTTTTTTAGTAGTAGACACGCTAGCTTCAGTTTTATGCATTTGTGCAAGGCTTGGTGCTATTACTAATGAAACAATAGACATCAATTTAATTAAGATATTCATTGATGGGCCAGATGTATCTTTAAATGGATCACCAACAGTATCGCCCGTTACAGATGCTTTGTGTGGTTCAGATTTTTTGTAATACATCTCACCGTTTATTTCTACGCCTTTCTCAAAGCTTTTCTTAGCGTTATCCCAAGCACCACCAGCATTATTTTGGAAAATACCCATTAACACACCACTCACAGTAGCGCCTGCTAAAAAGCCACCTAAAGCTTCTGGGCCAAGTATAAAACCAATTAATAATGGTGATATAATAGTGATGGCACCAGGTAACATCATTTTTTTCAAAGATGCTTCTGTAGAAATAGCCACACATTTATCATATTCTGGCTTGCCTGTTCCTTCCATAATACCAGGTATGGTTCTAAACTGTCTACGCACTTCTTCTACCATGGCCATTGCAGCTTCACCCACAGCACGAATGGCTAGCGAAGAGAAAATAAATGGAATCATACCACCAACAAATAGCGCAGCTAAAACATCGGCTTTATAAATATCAATGTGTTGATTACTAGGCATAGCAACACCTACAAACGCCGCAAATAAAGCTAAAGAAGTTAACGCAGCAGAAGCAATAGCAAAACCTTTACCGCTAGCAGCAGTCGTGTTACCTACAGCATCAAGCACGTCAGTTTTCTCACGAATTTCTGGAGGTAATTCGCTCATTTCAGCAATACCACCTGCATTATCTGCAATAGGGCCAAATGCATCAATGGCTAATTGCATACCTGTTGTAGCCATCATACCTGCGG
>JAAFHG010000396.1 GCA_013297585.1 Chitinophagales bacterium | reverse complement strand
AGTTTCTACCAGTATCGCCTAATATTACTACACGGCCACCTGTCATGTATTCGCAACCATGGTCACCTACACCTTCAACAACTACATTACCACCAGAGTTACGCACTGCAAAACGTTCGCCTGCTTTACCTCTAATAAATACATTACCATCAGTAGCACCATACATAGCCACATTACCAATTATGATGTTGTCTTCTGGCGTAAAAGTTGATTTTTTAGAAGGATATACAATCAATTTAGCACCACTTAAGCCTTTACCAAAATAGTCATTCGCATCACCTTCTAATTCAAGCGTTACGCCCTTTGTATTAAATGCACCAAAACTTTGACCAGCCGTACCAGTAAACTTAAAATGTATAGTATCTGGCGCTAAACCTAACGAACGGTAACGTTTAGTAATTTCATTAGATAAAATAGTACCAACCGTTCTATCGGTATTTTTAATGCTAAATGTACTTGTTGCTTTTTCTTGATTATCTAAAGCACCTTTAGCGGCTTCTAATAATTTCCAATCTAATACATCGCTTAGGCCATGGTCTTGTTCTTCTGTATTGTACAAACCAACAAATTCATTAGCTGGTTCTTTATAAAGAATAGGAGATAAATCAAGATTTTTATATTTCCAATGTGTAATGGTATCTTTTTGCTGTAAATACTCAACCTGACCAACCATTTCATTTACAGTTTTAAAGCCAAGTTCAGCCATAATTTCTCTCAACTCTTCAACCATAAATTTAAAGAAGTTGATAACATGGTCTGGATCGCCTTTAAAGCGTTTACGCAATTCAGGATCCTGAGTAGCCACACCTACAGGGCAAGTATTTAGGTGACATTTGCGCATCATAATACAGCCTTCAACTACTAAAGCAGCAGTTGCAACGCCCCATTCTTCAGCACCTAGTAAAGCTGCAATTGCAATGTCTCTACCAGTTTTCATTTGCCCATCTGCTTGCAGTACCACACGGCTACGTAGTTTGTTTTTCACCAATGTTTGGTGACTTTCTGCCAAACCTAATTCCCAAGGTAAGCCTGCATGTTTTATAGAACTTACAGGGCTAGCACCAGTACCACCATCAAAACCAGCTATTAAAACCACATCAGCTTTAGCTTTTGCAACACCAGCAGCAATAGTACCAACACCAGCTTTAGATACTAGTTTAACACTAATTCTTGCTTTACGATTGGCATTTTTTAAGTCAGATATTAACTGAGATAAATCTTCAATAGAATAAATATCGTGGTGCGGTGGTGGCGAAATTAAACCAACACCTGGTGTTGAGTGACGCACACGACCAATCCAATCATCTACCTTATGGCCTGGCAATTGTCCACCTTCGCCCGGTTTAGCACCTTGTGCCATTTTAATTTGTAGCTCATCTGCTTCAGTCAAGTACAAACTTGTAACACCAAATCTTGCACTTGCTACTTGCTTGATAGCACTGCGCATGCTATCACCATTAGGTAATCTAGTAAAACGCATTTCGTCTTCACCACCTTCACCTGTATTACTTTTGCCACCTAAACGGTTCATAGCAATAGCTAAAGTGCTGTGTGCTTCATGTGAAATTGAGCCAAAACTCATAGCACCTGTTGCAAAACGTCTGTAAATATTTTCCGCAGGTTCTACCTCGCTAATATCAATAGATGGTCGTAAATATTTAAAATCTAATAAGCTTCTTAGTGTACAAGCTTTTTGCTCTTGGTCGTTTACAGATTTTGAATATTTCTTGAAAGTTGCATAATCATTGGTACTTGTTGATTGCTGTAATAAGTGGATAGTTGTTGGGTTAAACAAGTGAAATTCACCTTTACGTTTCCACTGATACAAACCACCCACAGGTAATCTTTCTACAGGAATATCTTGTTTACTAAAAGCGAACTTGTGTTTAGCCAATGTTTCTTTAGCAATCTCATCTAAGCCCATACCTTCTATACGAGAAGTTGCACCAGTGAAATATCTATCAACAACTTGTTTGTTTAAACCTAATATCTCAAATATTTGAGCCCCTTGGTAAGATTGTAATGTAGAAATACCCATTTTAGAGAATACTTTCAATAAGCCATCACATACAGCTTTAATGTAATTTTTCTTTAAATGGTCAGGCTCTAAAGTTGTGTCCAATTTATCTGTCAACTTCATATCTCTGATAGTAGATAATGCTAAGTATGGGTTAATAGCCGTAGCACCAAATGCCAGTAAACAAGCAAAATGATGTACTTCCCAAACGTCACCTGCTTCTACAATTAAGCCCACTTGGCCTCTATAACCTTTACGAATTAAGTGGTGGTGAACAGCCGCAGTGGCTAATAAAGAAGGTATTGGTGCGTGTTTACTATCAATAGCTCTATCTGTTAATACAATTACGTCAAAACCATCTTCAACCGCATCAGTTGCATAACGGCAAAGTCTTGCTAAACCTTTTTCTAAAGAGCCAGATTTTTCATCAGCTCTAAAGTACATTTGTAAAGTCTTCGCTTGAAAAAGACCTGTATCAATACTTCTAATTTTTTCAAGTTCGTGATTAGACAATACTGGTTGTTTAAGCGCAACGCTATGACAAGCTAATGGATCTTCAACCAATAAATTACCATTATTGCCTGCAAATGAGGCCAAACTCATTACCAAGCGTTCACGAATTGGATCAATTGGTGGATTGGTAACTTGTGCAAATAATTGCTTGAAATAGCTACTTAAATGCTGTGGCTGCTGGCTTAAAATTGCCAAAGGCGCATCTGTACCCATAGAACCAATTGGTTCTTTACCATCCAATGCCATTGGTGCAATAATGGTTTCTAAATCTTCAGTAGAGTAACCAAAAGCCTTTTGATATTTATACACTTGTTCGTGCTCTAAATGCGTGAATGTGACACGAGGTTCTGGTAATTCTTCTAGATTAATTTTATATTTATTCAGCCACTCACCATAAGGTTTTTGAGAGCAAATATTTTGTTTTAAATCAGTATCGCTAATGATTTTTCCTTGCTCCATATCTACCACAAACATCTTACCTGGTTGCAAGCGACCGTTTTCGATAATTGTAGTTGGATCTACTGGTAAAGCACCTGTTTCTGATGCCATAATTACACGGTCATCATTGGTTACACAATATCTTGAAGGACGTAAACCATTTCTATCTAGCGTAGCACCAATCATTTTACCGTCGGTAAATGAAATTGAGGCCGGACCATCCCATGGTTCTTGGAACGTTGCATGAAATTCGTAGAATGCTTTTTTGAGCGGATCCATTTTTTCAGCATTATCCCAAGCTTCAGGAATAAGCATCATCATAACATGTGGTAACGAACGACCGCAAAGGGTTAATAATTCTATCACATTATCTAAACAAGCACTATCAGATTGACCTTCAAAAATGATAGGCGATAACATATCCATTTCTTCCTTAGTAAAATATGGAGAGAAGAAATGACGTTCACTTGTTTTAAACCAGTTAACGTTGCCTTGTACCGTATTAATCTCACCGTTGTGAGCAATGTAACGGAAAGGCTGCGCCAATTTCCAAGAAGGAAAGGTGTTAGTAGCAAAACGAGAGTGAACCAAACCGTAAGCACTCACCATTCTTTTATCACTCAAATCAGGGAAATAGCTACGTACTTGATGGC
>JAAFHG010000218.1 GCA_013297585.1 Chitinophagales bacterium | reverse complement strand
AGCGATATGAACGCTCAAGTGTGCGACGCAACAGCAGCCAAATACTTGCTCTAAAGCTGGTTACCAAATTTAAATCATGCCCAAAGACAATTCTATCAAGTCGGTTTTAATTATTGGTTCTGGTCCTATTATTATTGGTCAGGCTTGTGAGTTTGATTATTCTGGTACGCAAGCTGCCCGTAGTTTACGCGAAGAAGGTATTGAAGTGATTTTGATTAATAGTAATCCTGCTACTATTATGACTGACCCAATGATGGCCGATAAAGTGTATTTATTGCCATTGGTTGCAGAAAGTATTGAGAAAATTTTAGCTGAAAATAATATTGATGCCGTGTTGCCTACCATGGGTGGTCAAACCGCATTGAACTTGTGTAAAGAAGTAGAAGAACTAGGCATCTGGGAAAAATATAATTGCCGAATGATTGGTGTAGATGTAGCGGCTATTGATACTGCTGAAGACCGTGAGAAATTTCGTCAATTGATGATGAAAATAGGTGTTGCCGTAGCGCCAAGTCATGTTGCTAACAGCTTTTTAGAAGGTAAAGAATTTGCGCAACAAATTGGTTTTCCTTTGGTAATTCGTCCATCATTTACACTTGGTGGTACTGGTGGTGGTTTTGTACACGATAAAACTGAATTAGATGCTGCCTTAAAAAGAGGTTTAGAAGCATCACCAATACATGAAGTGTTGGTAGAAAAAGCGGTACTTGGTTGGAAAGAATATGAATTAGAATTATTACGCGATAAAAACGATAACGTAGTAATTATTTGTACGGTTGAAAACCTTGACCCAATGGGTGTGCATACTGGTGATAGCATCACCGTAGCGCCTGCAATGACATTGAGCGATACGGCATTTCAAGACATGCGTAACAAAGCGATGTTGATGATGCGTAGCCTTGGAAACTTCCACGGTGGTTGTAATGTACAGTTTGCACAAAACCCAGAAACAGAAGAATTAATTGCCGTGGAAATAAACCCACGTGTAAGTCGTTCTTCTGCATTGGCAAGTAAAGCAACTGGTTATCCTATTGCAAAAATTGCTGCGAAACTAGCTATTGGTTATAGCCTAGATGAATTGAAAAATCAGATTACACAAACAACTTCAGCTTATTTTGAGCCTGCATTAGATTATGTAATTGTAAAAATACCACGCTGGAATTTTGATAAGTTTAAAGGTGCTAATGACACATTAGGCTTGCAAATGAAGAGCGTAGGTGAAGTAATGTCTATCGGCAGAAGCTTCACAGAAGCCATACAAAAAGCATGTATCAGTTTAGAAAATGATGCCATTGGTTTGGGTTACTATGGTAAAAGCATGATGCGTAGCGAGGAAATTGTTGAGTATATTAAAACACCAAAATGGGATAGAATTTTCCGTATTAAAGATGCATTAATGCAAGGTAGTACGGTAAAAAGCATCGCACAAGCAACTGGTATAGATAAATGGTTTTTGTACCAAATTCAAAAATTGTGTGTGATTGAAAAAGAGATTGCTAACTATCGCTTAGATACATTGCCAGATGATTTGTTGAAAGATGCCAAGAAAAATGGCTTTAGCGATGCACAAATTGCTAAAGTATTACAAGGCAACTGCAACGATGATCAAGTGTACGAAAAACGTAAAGCGCTTGGTATTACACGTGTGTACAAAATGGTAGATACTTGTAGCGCTGAGTTTGAAGCAAAAACACCATATTTCTATAGTACGTTTGAAAACTAGAAATAGAAGAATCTTACCACATAGGCACATTAGACACATAGTATTCAAGCTATTTGTTTAATGTGCTTTTTTATTTGTTACCTTTCCTAACAGATTCGTTATTCTTTAAAACTACTTTGTGCCTGCTGTGCCTATGTGGTGAAAAATGTAGATTTTTGAAAAACATTATATTCTATAATTAATACATATCTCTTAATTATCACTTTGTGCCTAGTGTGCCTATGTGGTGAAAAATAATCCCTATGTCAAAAAATACCGTTGTACTTGGTGCATCAGAAAATCCTGAGCGTTATAGTTTTTTAGCTACGCAAAAGTTAGTAGCGCATCAGCATACTGTTACAGCCATTGGTATTAAAGCTGGTAAAATAAGCGCAACACCTATTATCACTGAACATCCGCCCATTGACAATGTAGATACAGTAACCCTGTATTTAAGCCCTGCAAATCAAAAAGCTTACTACGATTATATTGTATCGTTACAACCAAAACGACTCATTTTTAATCCCGGTACTGAAAATGATGAATTAGTTAATCTTGCAATTGCAAATGGTATTCAACCGATAGAAGCTTGTACCTTGGTAATGCTAAGTACAGGGCAATATTAGTTGGTTCATAGGTCATTGGTCAGTAGTGAGTAGGGTGCAGATTTATTGTATTTCAAGTCAATGCAAAAGCCTACTTTAGTTCAACAAAAATGTAACAGCTATGCAATCTACCGAAACAACCCCTGATGCTTACATACTTAGTCTACCTGATGATAGAAAGCAAGCCATGAATACCTTGCGTGATATCATTAAGCAAAATTTGCCTGCAGGCTTTGAAGAAACCATGCAATATGGCATGATAAGCTATGTAGTGCCGCATAGCATTTATCCAAATGGTTACCATTGCAAGCCTAAAGATGCGCTACCTTTTATCAGTATTGGCTCGCAGAAAAATTTTATAGTCATTCACCACTTGGGTATTTATGGCGATACTGCACTACTTGATTGGTTTTTACAAGCTTATGCCAAAGCATCTACTGCCAAATTAGATATGGGTAAAGGTTGTGTGCGATTTAAAAAGATGGATCAAATACCGTTTGCTTTAATAGGTGAATTAGCCGCAAAAATTACCGTTCAAGAATGGATTGATACGTACGAAGCGGCATTTGTTAAAAAGAAATAAATGGTACAGAAAAGACACTTTGCGCTCGTTGTATCCTTTGTCCCTTTGTGTGAAACCTTCGCTAATAGGTGAATTAACCACAAAAATTACCGTTCAAGAATGGATTGATACGTACGAAGCGGCATTTGTTAAAAAGAAATAAATGGTACAGAAAAGACACTTTGCGCTCGTTGTATCCTTTGTCCCTTTGTGTGAAACTTTCGCTAATAGGTGAATTAATCACAAAAATTACCGTTCAAGAATGGATAGAATTGTATGAAGCTACTTTTGTTAAAAAGAAATAAATGGTACAGAAAAGACACTTTGCGCTCGTTGTATCCTTTGTCCCTTTGTGTGAAACCTTCGCTAATAGGTGAATTAACCACAAAAATTACCGTTCAAGAATGGATAGAATTGTATGAAGCTACATTTGTTAAAAAGAAATAAATAGTACAGAAAAATACACTTTGCGCTCGTTGTATCCTCTGTCTCTTTGTGTGAAACCTTCGCTAATAGGCGAATTAGCCACAAAAATTACCTTACAAGAATGGATTGAAACATTTGAAGTCGAATTTGTAAATAAGAAATGATATGTGCAGAAAAGGCGCTTTGTTATAATACTTAGTGCTCGTAGTATCCTTTGTTTCTTTGTGTGAAACCTTCGCTTTGTGTGAAATTCTTGCCGCTAAATATCATCCTTATAACTGACCTTCCTCATATTCTGCGCCAAATTCGCTAGATAGTTTTGCTGCTTAATACCATACTATGCAGGTAAGCTTACAGCTTTTAAACAAATACAATGTGGCCGTGCCACGCTACACCAGTTATCCTACTGTGCCTTTTTGGAAGGAAGGGATTGACGTAAACCAATGGCAGCAAACGTTTCAGCAGCAATTTACCATTACAAATAGTACTCAAGGCATTAGCTTATATCTGCATTTACCTTTCTGCGAATCGCTTTGTACTTACTGCGGCTGCAACAAAAAAATAACCACACAGCATGGTGTAGAAGATGAATATAGCTTTGCAATTATTAAAGAGTGGCAATTGTATGTGGCATTAATGACTGAAAAACCAGTGATACGAGAATTGCATATTGGTGGTGGCACACCTACTTTTTTCTCGCCAGAGAATTTAGAAAAATTGTTAACGCAAATTTTTAAAGATGCCATTATTCATCCTGAACATGAGTTTAGTTTTGAAGGCCATCCAAACAATACCACTGAAGCGCATTTGCAAACTTTGTATAACCTTGGTTTTAGACGTGTAAGCTTTGGTGTACAAGACAACGATGCAGAAGTGCAACGCATTATTAACCGGATTCAACCTTTTGAAAATGTAAAACGTGCCACCGAAACAGCAAGGCGCATTGGCTACCAATCTGTGAATTTTGATTTGATTTATGGCTTGCCTAAGCAAACACTACGCAGCATGGCCAATACTGTTTTGCAAACCATCAGCTTGCAGCCAGACCGTGTGGCTTTTTACAGTTATGCCCACGTACCTTGGACAAGCAGAGGCCAACGTTTATTTGACGAAAACGATTTGCCAAGTACCGATCTCAAAATGCAGTTGTACCAATTAGGTAAAAAATTATTTGCTGATAATGGTTATCAAGATATAGGTATGGATCACTTTGCGCTGCCACACGATGAGTTGTACACAGCCAAATTGCAAGGCAAGCTACATCGCAATTTTATGGGCTACACTACCCAAAATACAGGCATGTTGCTAGGTTTAGGTGTGTCAAGCATTAGCGATGTAGGCGCAGCTTTTGCACAAAACCACAAAGCCATACACGATTATTACCAAGCCATTAATGCAGGTAAATTAAGCGTAGTAAAAGGCTATTTTTTAACTGAAGAAGATGTAGATTTTAAACGCTACATCCTAAATATTAGTTGCAATGGCCGTACCACGTTTCACACTAAGCACATACTGTTATTGAAAGAATTTACCTTTATTGAATTGGAAAAACTAGCAGCCGATGGCTTGGTACAATGGAACCAAACAGGCTTAATGGTTACAGAATTGGGCAAGCATTTTATCCGCAATATTTGTAAAGCATTTGACTTGCAACTGTTACGCTGCCAACAACAAACTACGGCAAAGCTTTTGTTTAGCAAGGCGGTGTAGGCGAAGTGAAATGTGAAAACAACTATTTGTTTTTGAAACACCTGGCAAAGAAGCAATGAAGGTTTTGATTATCTTCTTTGCTTATTTTTCTACAGCTGCTTTTCGCTTTCATAATGTTGCGGATGTAGATAGTAACTTCGACAAAAACAGTGCTTTATATTTTAACACATAAAGATTCTCAAGATATTCACGGAATACAAAACCAAAAAAATTGTTGTTCCTGACGCTGTTAACAACCGCTTTTGGTTGCTTTACTACGTAAAAGTATTACTATAACATTACACTAATAGTTTAAATGTTTCACCCTTTTTCAAATTATAATTAATTTAAATATAAATAAGGCAACAATAAGTAAGCATTTCGATATAACTGATGCAAAACTTAGCAATCAAAAAATAAATGCAAAAAAAATTGTACTATGTAAAAATTTTTAATAACCCTACATAAAATCGTTTTTTTACAATATAAATACTTTTCAAAATTTATATTGTAACAATTTTTGATCGTAAAACCTTAAAACAGACGGAAAATGCTATATTCTCCCTTAGGCGAATTACTTAAGTAGAATTTTGACGGGCTACTTAATTCCAAGTAAAAAAGAAGTAAGAATTCATCAAAACATAACGAGTATAATTACATCCAATATCTACATTTACACAAACCTTTTACCATGAAATGGATAATATACAGTTGCTGCATACTCGCTATGCTGCAAACGCAAGCACAATCGTTAAAAGAATTGAACAATAATAGAATAAAGTTGCCAAATGGGTGGTCGTTAACGTCTGCTGGTACAAGCATGCCACTAGGCGATTTACCATTAAACATGGTGCTAAGCAAAAGCAAGAAGTTAATGGCTATAACCAACAATGGTCAAAGCGTACAAAGCATACAGTTGATAGATGTAGCTAAGCAAGTGGAACTAGATAATGTGGTCATTGCCAAATCTTGGTATGGCTTGGCTTTCAGCGATGATGAGCAGTACCTTTATGCAGCTGGTGGGCATGATAACAGGATATTAAAATATGCCATTGAAAACAAAAAATTAATGCTGAAAGATTCTATTGCCTTAGGCAAAAAATGGCCTAATAAAATTGCCCCTTCTGGCATGGCTTTAGACGATGCAGCACAACGCTTGTATGTAGTAACAAGAGAGGATAAAAAGCTGTATAGCATTAACCTACAAACCAAGCAGTACGATACATTGAGCCTTGGTGCAGAAGCTTATACTTGTTTGCTATCGCCCAATAAACAAACCTTGTACATCAGCCTTTGGGGCGGCGATAAAGTGCTCTATTATGATGTGGCTACAAAAGCTATAATAAACAGCGTGGCGGTAGGCGATAATCCTAATGAAATGTTTTTGACTAAAAACGCTAAGTATTTGTATGTAGCTAATGCCAATGATAACTCAGTAAGTGTAATAGATGTGGCTAAGAAGCAAGTGATAGAAACGCTAAACGCTGCGCTATATCCTAATGCGCCAAGTGGTAGCACAAGTAACGGTGTA
>JAAFHG010000117.1 GCA_013297585.1 Chitinophagales bacterium | reverse complement strand
GCATATAAATGCTTTTGTTTGTTTACCAAATAACGCAAGCCACCACCAATACTACTTTGCATGCTGTTAAGTGCAAATGATGAAACATTTGGTGCCGTTTGCCCAGCACTCATAAAACCAGCTAATACAAAACTTTTACCTATTGGGTAGCGATATTCTATTTGCGCAGCAGCAAATTCATTATCTCTAAAACGCCCTGCAAAATAACCTCGCATCATTCTGTCGTTACCCAATTTTGCTTTTTCTAAAAAAGGTACAGTACCATTGTTTAATGTGGTAATTACATTTAATGCTAAAATACCTTTTGGTTTAGTAATAATATAATTTCTGAGGTCAACGTTTAACTGTGTGTAGTTAAAATTGCTGCCAATATTTTTGTCGTGAATTCTAAAACCTACTTCGGCAAACCATCCTTTTTGTGGGCTAAATTGATTGTCTCGTTTATCTATTACCACAATAGGTCCAATACCTAGCGACATACTTTCGCCTAAACCATCTGTTATCGGTATTTGCGGATAAGCCCCTTCTTGAAAAATAATTTCTCTGAAACTATTGAAGCTGTAATTAATGCCAATAAAAATTTGTTGCTTATAATTTTTGGTCCATTTACCACGCAAGTAAATATGCTTATAATCAATACCTCTAAAATTAGTATTACCTACTGTGTCTTCGCTAAAAGTCCAGTAACGTTCATAAAAGTCTTTGTAGCCAGCAGAGCCTTGCAAAAAATACTTTTCTTTATTGGTGTAAATGCTGTAAACGCCCTCTAGTACAAGTTGATTTAATGAACTATATTGAAAATTGGTAAATGCATTAGATAAACGTGTTTGTTTTTTATCTGCCGCGCTACTACCAGTATTAAAAAAATATTCAAAAATTAGCCCCGTGCTTATGCCTTTTTCTGGGCTTATTGAAAATGCAGGGATTGGTACAAATCGTAAATTACCATCTTGCAATTTTTGCATTGTAGAAAATGGCCATTTTTTCTTTCTAGGGATAAGCGTATCCGTTTGTGCCACTAACAATTGAGGCAAAAAAACGAATAGAAAGAAAATGCGAATAGAATATTGCTTCATTAATATAAATGTAACGGTTGATTATCAATTTAATTTGCAAATAAACACCATGAAACAGCAACAGCTTCACAATTCTTGTTAAAGTATCTGTTAAGCATATTAAATTGAAATTTTAAATTATACTTATCGGCTAAAATGACTTTAGCACAACTGTTACTTGTAGGTCTACTAATATTTGACTAATCATTTAATATTAAAATAAAGATATACATTTCGCTATTCGTTAGGTTCAGCTGCCGGAAATTTGCTTATATACATAAAAATATTTTTTATGGATGGCTATCCATATCTTCAATCGTTCTTTGTTGCGTAAAGCCATAATCTTTAAATTCGGCAGGCTCTATACCACCTGCTTTAAGGCCATTATCTACTACTTGGTGTACTTGTTCTACACTATACATACTTAATGAGAATAGCCCTGCCAAAGCAGATTTGGTATCGGCTAAAGGTTTAGATGGTGATAGCTTTTTACAATGAGCAAAAAACACCCCAATAACGATAGTTAGTAATAGTAGAATCGGCTTGGTAGTCATAAATATTAGCTTATTTGTTTAAAACGTAGACTGGCTGAAATTTAAATGAAGTGTCGATAGCTGCTAGTTTACCGTTAAACTTAACTGTCTGCAAAACATACTGACAATTTGTAGACAATGAACTAGGTAGATAGTCTACAAAAAAAGTATCAACTGTAGAAGAATTTGGATATTCTAAATAATAGGTTTTAATATTATTATCCGCACTAGTAAAACCAATAAGTCTTGAAGTTAAAATACCATAATTAGAGTAATTATCGGTAGCACCATTTACATCTGAAATATACTTTTTACTACCATTTTCCAAATAAGCCATTTTTGTTTTCTGCAATACGCTATCTGGTAATCTTTGCCCGCTATTTTTTAGTATAAAGAATATACTAGATGGCACAGCTGCATAGTTACAACTATTGGGTGTGAATTTGCCACAACTTACACATATAGCAAGAATTAAAATAAAAAAAATATTCCATAGTTAACACATTTACTCATCAAATTTAATTACGGATGTCTTTTGTCATACCATTTGTATATTGAAAATTATATGTACTATTTGGAGATGCAAAATTAGAAAACAAAAACCATCCATTGAAATCATTACCTCCACGCGTTTCATGCCAACCCCAGTTCATGTGAAAAAAGCCGTTATCAACACAAGCGGTACAAGATTGGTAAGTAGTAGTTGTCGTTCCTTTGACTGTAGTTGTTGTAACAATTCTACCTAGATAAAGAGTACCACTAAAACCATCGCAAACCCATTCATGGCAAGTGCTGTAACTTGTCCACCAATTAATTATGAACCAATATTGTGTTAGACTTCTGCAACCACTCATTATAACTGGCTTACTGTTAAATATTTCGGTGGTTAAAGTATAATAATTATATGTAGCATAACTAGCAGTGAAAAGCCGAAATTTGACTTTAAAGCCCATTGAACATCTGTATCATAAGCACCTGATCCACCGTCATTTACACAATGGTAATCCATATTTACAGTATTTCCAGCATCTCTCATTAATCTTTGTACTTCACTATTACCAAAAGTAGTTGGCATTGAAGCATAATCATATTCTAAACTATTATTAGGATGCCAAAAGTGAATAACCTGAGCCATAGCTGTAGCAACACAACCTGTAACTGGTCTAGTATTACAACCAAGCAAATAATTGCAGTTATAATTTACATTAAAATTACCGCATAAATCATTTATATGAACATTCTTGCCCCCAAGTTACAGGTAACAGTGGACCTATACTTACAACTGTAGGGGTAATATTAGAAGGCAAAGCTGGTGGCGGTATACCAAGTAGTGATGGTGGTGGATGACAACCCTTTGCAATTACAAAGCCTAGTAGAAAAAATCAATAGAATAAATGGATATATGATAATTGCTACGGCCAACGATGGCATAAAAGCAATTGATTACATACGTCATAAGAAGCCTGAACCAGAAATAGTAGTAGTTGATATTGAAATGCCAATCTTCGATGGGCTTAGTACAACCGACTTTATTACGTCATTTCATAACAATATAAAAGTTATTGCTGTAAGTACGCATTTCGAAAAAAGTCTTATTGATGAATTAATAGCATCTAAAGCGATTGGTTTTTTAAATAAACCGAATATTGTAACCATAAGCCGTACGCCTTATAATGAAATATTAGATATAGGCGGCTTAGCTAAGAATGCGCTTTCTAATTGTTTGGATGCTGCAAAAAACAATGAACCCTATGTAGATTTAAGATTACGATATGACCTTTCTACTAGAGAACATTTAATTAATAATAAAATGAAGAAAAGAAATGACTTTTTTGAGAAATATGGTATCAGTAGTCGTGAAAAAGAACTAATTGCACTTGCACATCCTCATATAAACAATAGTACCATTTCCTCAATACTTAACATATCAAATAGAACAGTTGAAACCCACTTTGCAAGTTTGGCAAAAAAATTAAATGTCCAATATGACAAAATTATATTATTTACTTTTGTTATATATATGAGATTAATAACTTTGCTCGTTACTAAGTCTATACAAACAATAAAGCCATCCAAAATTTTGGATGGCTTTATTGTTATTGATGTAATGCATTTATTCCAATACCTTCTCTATTCTAGTCAATTTACCATCAGAGTTAACACCTTCAAGCACTACACGTAATCTTTTGCTGATGTCGTTATTGTAAAACTCAATTTTGTAGGTTTTATTCTTCTTATCAGTTAATACATAAGGATTCCAATATAACGTGGTACGTACATCTGGCTGGCTATTGTTATTTACACTGTAGTTAGGGCTATAAAACTCTTTATATGGTGTGTAACCAGCCAATGTTTGGTAACCTAAGCCACCAGGGCCAGGAGCACTTTTTACATCGCCACCTTTGCGGGTATAAATAGAAATAGCACCACCAGCACCACCACCGGAAGCGCCAAAAAATGGTGGACGAAACACTTTAACGTAAGCCACATCACTCATAGGAATATTTCTCACTTGATCTATATCGCTACGCATTTCGTTTAAGAAAACATCTGGTGTGCCACCGCGCCAGCTAAGCGAGGTTTGCCCGCCGCTATTGTTTATTTGTAGCCCTGCTACCCTGCCTTGTAGGTAGCTAAATACGTCCATAGCGCCCATTGCAAATGGATCGTTTACTACATCAAATTGTGTAGCATCGCCACCAGAGAATAGGCCTGAAGCATATTTTTCATCTAAAATATCTTTAGGGCTTTTGGTTCTAGATTTTACTATTACTTCTTGCAAGTTAGCAGCAGCCATCATTTTATCTAAGCGCAGTTTTTCGTTGTAAAAAAACTTACTTCTTGCAAGCGCAATACTATCTATTGATTTTAGCCCCCATAGCAGCGGCGAGTTTGCAATGGCACCAAACAGTTTAGATGGTGCTTGTGTAAGACCTGCATTAAAACGTACTTCTGCACGGTCGGTTAATTTTTTATCGCCATTAAACTGGTAGTAAATTTTAATGGTATCGTAAAATGTAATGCCCTTTTGCAAAAAAGTACCAGCCTTGGTAAGTGGTAAAAACAAAAATTGCTTGCTACTATCTTTAGCCTGTAAAATAAGGTTGATGTACGGTGGCAATTGTGCACCACTTGCTTTTGTAAATCCAAATACTGAGCCTTTAATTTGTAGGTAATCTGTATCCTTAGTATTGGTAATTACGGGCGGTTGTGCCTTTGCAATGTCGGCCCAGTTAAATCTGCGCCAGCCGTGTGTAAGCATCACTAAATCTAAATGCTGACGCACACTATCTACATCGCTAGAGAAATAATAGGCAGGATTGTGTAAGTAGCCTTTTATATCGCCTGCTAATAATAATTGTGAAATGATAGTATTACTATTATCAGTTAGTAAATCTGCATCGGTTATAGCCATAGACATGTTTGACAAAGTAGTATCAGACACATACACATCTATTTTATTTTTACCTCTAGGCTTGGTAGATTTTTCTAGCACTCGCACATCGGGGAAAAACTCGTAATCGTTATTATTTACAAATACTACACGCTCTGCTATAGGTACCCAATTGGCGTCAAACAAGGTTATTTGTAAAATACCACTTGGTAATTCTGCCGTAGGTATTTCGCCCACACCAGATGCTTTAACAGTTAAATTTACACGAGACTTATACACTTCATGCTGGTTCATATGTGCAATAGCATTCAGTGTTTTAAAATTATCTGGCGCATCGGCACTACGCTTTATTACAAACAACACTTTATTACGCAAAGGCTGTACTTGCAGGGTAGCTGCGGCTGGCCTAGTTACAGGTATTGGTGTAGTGTGTGCTTGTTTGTTTTCATCCGTCCATACGGCTGTGTAAGTTTCTTTTGCACTTACGTCTAATGAGAAAATACCCATACCATCGTGGTCTGTGCCAAACGAATCAATAAGTTCGTTTTTTGCATTTTTTAAAGCTCCTACTACATTTACTGGTATGCCAAATTGATTGGTAGCTAAAAAGGCAATGCGCTGACTGAGACCGCCCACCAAATCGCCTGCTTCTGGTAAAAATTGTAAGGTAGTAATAGATTTTAATGGCGCAACTTTGGTTGCAGTTGCTTGAGACTGATCGATACGTAAATCTTTATTATATAAAAATGCGGTATCGAAATTTAGCATCCAATTGGTGTAGGCTTTTGCGTGAATCAACTTGCCTGCATATTTTTCTGGCACTAAAAACTGGCCTCGTGCAGATGCCTCGAACATAGGTGCTGATGTGTGACTTAGTAATTTTCCTTGATCATCAAACCAATCAAAATAAAAATTTTTACTATACGTGGTAAGCTCAGTACCTGTCATTACGTAGGCTTTGTACCAAATGGTTTCGCCTTTGTTGTAAATGCTTTTATCGAAGTGAATATGGATTTTTTCTTGCTGATAGTTTTCTGCATATAGGTTCATCATAGAATCTATTTGTTGTGCAGATAACTTATAAACACCAACGATAAGCAAGGCCAGCAGAAGGCTAATTCTTTTCATGTATTAATTCTAGTTTTTCGCTTGACTTAAAAATTGTAACTACGTTGTAAATATAAAGCAAGCTATTCATCTCGCTTACGCAAGCTACCTTTTTGTTTTGCGGCTTTGTATTGCTCAAAACACTGCTGTACGTAATAACCAAATTCGAGATCGTTTAAAAATTGGAGCCCTTCGTAACTTGGGCGATACTGTTTCATAAAACTGTCAATTTCAGGACTTTGTAGCTTAGTTATTTTACGTACCAATAGTTTATTAAAACGATGACTTACATATTTATCCTGCTCTTGCTGCACTAGCCTATTTTGTAAATATTGCAGGTTACGGTTGCGCTTAAAGCGAAATATATTAATGAATTCTTCTAAATCGAGCCCTACGGTAACACCTCCTGGGTTATAGCTTTGGTTGCGACTAAGCGTAATGCCAGGCTTTTTAAAGTCGAAATATTTTTGATAGTCTTTACGGTTCTGTAGCGAATCTAAACGGTAGTTGCTATTGCGCACTTTTACCTCTGGTAATAATGCAGAGTATACGTGAATGCTAATATCGAAGTTATCGGGATTACGAATCGTATCTACAGCATAATGCTGTGTATTTTTGTTTAATAAAGAAAACCAAATAGTATCATTTTTGTACACAGAAATGCGATAGCGACCTGTAGAATCTGTTAAAGTACCTCGGCCAGACTTGCTAATTACGGCCACAGCTTCTAAAGGTTTACGGGCAGAAATATCATACACCGTGCCAGTAATAGTTACAAACTGCGCAGCAATAGGCTGGCAAAGCGAGCTGAGGATGACAATAGTAAGCAGTAGAAGTAGCCGTTGTATCAAGGCGAAAAATATTTATCGTGTAATATTAAAGCACTAAACGTTACTGATAAACATTTGCCAAAATTATTAACGGTTTTTTGCATTATTGAGACGTCCAAATAGGCATTTAAAATACCATATTGCCTTTAGTTTTTATTTGCTCATTGGTTAATTCTGCTACCAATTGTACACCGTTGATTGTTTTAATGGCTTGACGAATCCAATTGCATTTATCGTCGTCTACCAAGTCGCCTTTCATGAGCCATAGAAAATCCATATGCTTAAATTCAGGCAATAAATATTCACCATCGCAATGGTTGTGGTACAAATAATGGCTTAAAAAACTATTAGGTTCTTGTGATTGGTAAATGGAAAAATGGTAGGTTCTATCTTTACGTCGCAAAGGAATTTCGTAATCGTTATTTAACCGAAAATTAAAACCTAGCAAATTATTTAGCTGCCAGCAAAACTGGTAATTTTTTAATGGTGCAATAATGCCTAGCAGCCTTGTTTCTTCAAAAAAGTCATCGTTGAGTTCTTCTATGTTGAGGCGTAGTTTCATCTTATATGCTGGTATAGTTACTTTTTATCAAAAGTGTACTCATATGCCTTATCGTTTTTAAACAAAACTAAAAGGTCGGATAAAGGTGGTTTTACAATACTATCTCCTTTTTTAGCAAATTCTTCAAATCTATTGTAGCCATTTGCATATGGTGAAAACTTAAAAACTACTGGATTATTTTCCATTTTCAGTCTTGTAACCAAGCCATGATTTATAATCTCAACAGACCCAATTCTTCCAGCAATATTTGCCTCATTAAAGTTTTTAATCAATTGCTTATCAGTATTAGGAATAACGAAGAAATACATGTAGCAAAAGGCTATGATTAATGATGCAGCGAAGAATATAAGTGTACGTTTTGCTATAATTGCCATACAATAGGTGTTATCCTTTTCCCCTTATTAATGCAAGTTAATTTATGTTAGCTTTCTTCATTTCAACAGAAATTTTATCTGAATCATTTTCAAAAAAACCAGCAATACTTAAATCTTCATCTAAATCTGGCCAATGCAGTGCATACCCATCTATAATTTCTATATGGTTAAGTTGCGCTGTTGTTGCATTTGCTAATAATCGAAAACGATTGATAGGCAAAAATGATTCTTTACCGTTATCAAGCTTCACGTAGATATTATTATTATCAACCCAAGCTTTTATAGCATTATAGTTAAAGAAGCTCATAGTATTTTATTTAAAAAATTCATTCCATCTAGCTAGGAAAATACTCTTATTCTCTTCTATGATAGATTCTGCTAAGTAAATGTCTTTATTTTTCAAACCTTTATTTTCTATACAATCTACTGGGTCTATGGTAAATCTTGCTTCACCATCTGCGCCTCTTACATGCACATGTGGTGGCTCGTTGTCATTACTGTAAAAAAAGAAACGCAATCCAAATATCCGTAGTAATTCTGGCATTTAACATCTATTTATTTCAACTACAATATCCTCAATTTCGCATAATTCAGCATTATTTTCTTCTCACCATTATTATCAAAATTGATATTGGCTATAGGATTATGTGCAGAGCCTTCAACCTTTGCTACCGTACCAAATCCAAATTTTTGATGCTCTACTCTTTGTCCTGCTTCTAAACCGCTCGTATCGCTAGCTACAAAGTTTTCTGATGGTACATGCACAGCCGCAACAGCTGGCTTACTAATTGCTGCTGGTTGCATATAACTTGGCCTTGCGTTTTCTGGTTTTTTAGCAGGTGGTGCACCATAGCGTAAGTCTGTTTGCCCACTGCTGCTACCGCCACTAAAGCCTCTATTCATGCGTTCAAATGCTGTACCCATGTTACTCATGCCTTGATTTCTTGCACCGCCACCAGCATAGGTTTTATCTAAAAATGCTTCTGGCATTTCTTCTAAAAAGCGGCTTGGCTCGTTTTGTACCAACTGCCCAAAACGGTAACGTGCATTAGCATAAGTGAGCCACAATCTATCTTTTGCCCTAGTTATAGCCACATAAAACAATCTGCGTTCTTCCTCTAGTTCTTCTCTGGTATTAATGCTCATGGCACTAGGAAACAAAGTTTCTTCAATGCCACCAACGAACACACAACCAAACTCTAGACCTTTTGCCGCATGAATTGTCATCAATTTTACAACATCTTCATTCTCTTTGTCCTTATCGCTATCTGTAAATAAAGCTACATTTTGCAGAAATGCACCCAAGCCTTTATTACCTACCTCACCATCTTCTTCATTTTCTGGTGTCTCGGTCCATTCTTTTATTGAGTTTAAAAGCTCTTGCACGTTCTCGTATCTGGCTAATCCTTCTGGTGTTTTATCGGTAAATAATTCTTTTACTAAGTTGGTATGCTTACCTACTTGCACAGCCACATCATAAGCATTTTTATCATTAAGCAACGTGCCAAAATACTTAATCATTGTTGTGAAGTTCTGCAAGGCTTCTAGCGTACCACCTTTAAAGCCAAACTCACCTGCACGACTCACCGCCTCAAACATGGTGATGTTTTGCTCATTGGCTACCAC
>JAAFHG010000507.1 GCA_013297585.1 Chitinophagales bacterium | reverse complement strand
AATTCTACTATTCAAATTCCTGGAAAAGACGAATGGTACATTATTTATCATCGCTTCAATTATCCTAAAGGTATTACACAAGGCGATATAGCAGGCTTTAACAGAGAAGTATGTATTGATAAACTAGCGTTTGATGCTGAAGGAAATATTAAGCAAACGGTACCTACACATGAAGGCATAGTACCTGTTAATCTTTTTAAAAAATAGCTATTATAAACGTCACTCTACTCAATAAATTGGCATACATGTTTAAACGCATTTCTTACTTCATAATTGGTGTTTTAGTTATAATACACTGTAATGCACAGCGGGTAAATGATTTTCATAATTGGGCAACAACACCACCAATGGGTTGGAATAGTTGGGATTGTTTTGGCCCTACAGTAACAGAAGCAGAAGTAAAAGCCAATGCAGATTATATGGCGGCTCATCTTAAAAAATATGGTTGGAATTATGTAGTTGTGGATATACGATGGTACGTTGCTAACGATAAAGCACATGGCTACAACGAAACTGATCCACAATTTAATATTGATGAATTTGGTCGTTTTCAACCTGCTGTCAATCGCTTTCCTTCATCTGCTGGCGGCAAAGGCTTTAAACCACTTGCAGATTATTTACATGCAAAAGGGTTGAAGTTTGGTATACACATTATGCGTGGAATTCCTGTTGTGGCTGTTAAAGATAATTTGCCCATTAAAAATTCTACTGCAACTGCTAAAGATATTTTTTCGCCAAATGACCAATGCAGATGGTTGCATGATATGTACACCATTAATCCTGCAAAAAAAGGAGCACAAGAATATTATAATTCCATTTTCGAGATGTACGCTTCTTGGGGGCTCGATTTTGTAAAAATTGACGACTTATCATCGCCTATTTATTTTAAAGAAGAAATAGAAATGATAAGAAAAGCCATTGACAGAACTGGGAGAAAAATTGTACTAAGTACATCACCTGGCGAAACACCAATTGCACAAGGGCAGCACGTACAAGCCAATGCAAATATGTGGCGTACCGTTGGTGATTTTTGGGATAGTTGGGGGCAACTAAAAGAGCATTTTGATGTGTTTGATAGATGGAATAAATACAGAGCTTTTGGTGCTTATCCCGATGGTGATATGTTACCAATGGGCAAAATTGGTATTCGTGCCGAAAGAGGCAATCCACGAATGACAAACTTTACAAAAGATGAGCAATATACCTTAATGACATTGTGGAGCATTTTTAAATCACCATTGATGTTTGGTGGTAATTTACCCGATAACGATGCATTTACAGATTCCTTATTAACCAATTCACTTGCGCTCAATGTTTTAAACAATAGCATTAATAATAAGCCGCTTTTTAACGATGAAAATAAAGCCTCTTGGATGGCAGAAGAATCATCTAGTAATGTAAAATATTTGGCAGTTTTCAATAAAGCCGATCAAATATTAGCAGATGAAAGTAAAGCCATTTGGAAAAGCGGGTTAATGAATCGTAATACTGCCAATCAAAGCAAGCAAGTAGATATTGACATTACTGGTGCTAAAAAATTATATCTAATTGTAAATAATGGTGGCGATAATATTGATTGGGATCATGCAGATTGGATAGAGCCTAAATTATACAATGGAAAAGATACCATTTCGCTCACTTCATTAAAATGGAAAAAAGCTACGTCAGGTTGGGGTAAAGTGCGTTTAAATAAAGCAGTGTCTGGCAGTGATTTGACAGTTAATGGAATAAAATACGATAATGGTATTGGTGTACATTCTAGCTCTGTTGTAGAGTTCGATCTGCCGCAAGGCTATACACATTTTACAACCCTTGTTGGTATCGATCAAGCTGCTACCATTCAAAACGTAGGCGCAACTGTTAACTTTTTAATTTTCACACAAAATCCTTCTGGTCCAATACCTCCTGCAACTGCAAAAATTCCTATTAGTCTTAAAGCTTTAGGTATTCATTCAGCTTGTACAATAACGGATATATGGTCTGGTAAATCGTTAGGCAAGTTTACCAGTGATTTTTTACCAGAAATTAATAGACATGGGGCAGGTTTTTATAAAATAGTTCCCCTAAAATAAAGTTCATAGCTCACTTATTTTATTATTTCCAATTTATTTTTTATGGTAACTATCAAAGCCAAGCATTGGTTTATTTTTCTCTTCTTAGTATCATTAGCTTTTACAAATGCTTCCGCACAAAAGCACAGTTTTTCCTTAGGCGATACGTCTTTTTTGCTTGATGGTAAGCCGTTTCAAATGATTTCTGGCGAAATACATTATCCTCGTGTACCTATAGAAGCGTGGCGTAGCAGAATGAAAATGGCCAAAGCAATGGGCTTAAATACCATTGGTACGTATATATTTTGGAATCTTCACGAACCACAAAAAGATGTATACAATTTTTCGGGTTCAAACAATATTGCAGAGTTTGTAAAAATTGCCCAAGAAGAAGGCTTGTGGGTTATTTTACGACCAAGCCCTTATGTATGTGCTGAATGGGAATTTGGTGGTTATCCTTATTGGTTGCAAAACAAAAAAGGGTTGCAGGTACGCAGTATGGAAACCCAATACATACAAGCGTATCGTAAATATTTAAACGAGATAGGCAAGCAATTAGCACCTTTTCAAGTACACCATGGGGGCAATATTTTAATGGTACAAATTGAAAACGAATACGGCTCTTACGGTAACGATAAAGCATATCTTGAGCTTAATCGTAAAATGTTTGTAGACGCAGGTTTTGATGGATTACTATACACTTGCGACCCTGCGCCAGATTTGGTAAAAGGTCATTTGCCAGGATTATTGCCTGCGGTAAATGGTTTAGATAAACCCATGCAAGTAAAAAAAATAATTAACGATAATCATGGTGGTAAAGGCCCGTATTATAT
>JAAFHG010000653.1 GCA_013297585.1 Chitinophagales bacterium | reverse complement strand
AGCAGAAAAAACAACTTGCACTCCTTCTTTTATACCTACTTTATGCAAATATTTTCTTACATATCTTGCCAAATTGCATTTGTAACTTTTGCTGATATCTGTTACCTGAATTTGTAAAGGATCAACCTTACCGCCTGCCCCAAGTGAACTAACTATGGGTATTTTTCTATCTACACAAGCTTTAATAAACCAAACTTTGGGGCTTAAAGTATCTATACAATCCACGGCATAGTCAAAATTTCCTTGCTCTAATATTTCTACAGTTCTTTCTTCTTTAATAAATTCATTTAATATGGTTAGTTCTAAAGCAGGGTTAATGTCTTTTAATCGATTGGCCATTACAGTTGCTTTGGATTGTTTTTCGGTACTATGTAATGCTACTATTTGTCTGTTGCAATTGCTTAAATCAACCACATCGCCATCAACAATGGTCATTTTGCCTACTCCACTCCTAGCAATCATTTCCGCACAAATACCTCCCACTCCACCAAGACCTACCACGAGTACATTTTTACTCATAAGTCTTTCTACTTTTTCATCATCTAACATTAATTGCGTTCTACTCATCCAATAAGGAACCATAAATAAATAATTTTATCATTTGTGAGTTGCAAAATTGATAGTATGTATTGGCAATTCAAAATAAAGTATGCAGAATAATAAAAATTAACACCCTTAGACTCCCCTTATAAAGTTCCTAAATTTTGTATATTGCAATATGCAGCCTGCCATACTACTTTATGCTATCCCCTTTTTTGTAATCATGTTATCCATTGAGGCATGGTTTAGTTATAAAGAACATAAACATTTGTATGAAACAAAAGACACTTTCGGCAGTCTTGGTTTAGGCATTGGCAATGTAATTACTGGCTTTTTTACCAAAGCCATAATTTTGGGCTTATTTACCTATTTATATAACCACCGTTTTTTTACGCTTGATAGCAACAATTGGTGGTTTTGGGTATTACTATTTTTTGCAGATGACTTTTCTTATTATTTATTTCACAGAACCAGCCATTATGTAAATTATTTTTGGGCTAGCCATGTAGTGCATCATTCTTCGCAATACTATAATTTGGCTGCGGCACTCAGACAAACCTGGACAGGTAATGCTACTGGTGCTTTTTTATTTTGGGCTTGGATGCCATTGGTTGGTTTTGAGCCATTGTGGGTATTGGTGATGCAACAAATTAGCTTGATTTATCAATTTTGGATACATACAGAAACTGTAAATAAATTACCAAATTGGGTAGAATTTATTTTTAATACCCCCTCTCATCATAGGGTGCACCACGGTAGTAATTTAAAATACTTAGATAAAAACCATGGCGGCATATTAATAATTTGGGACAGGTTATTCAACACTTTTCAACAAGAAGAAGAAAGGCCTACCTATGGGTTGACCAAAAATATCCCCTCCAATAATCCTGCTGTGATAGCTTTCACCACTTGGGGACAATTAATAAAGCAAGTAGCAAAATCAGGCTCTATTAAAAATGGCATACAGTACTTATTTCAATCGCCGGGTTGGAGTCATGATGGAAGCTCAAAAACTACCAAACAGTTAAGGCAAAATAGCTAAGTGTAGAATTACTTATCAACTTATTTTACCATGTACGAAAAAATTAGTTGTTACTTTCAAAATATTTTTTACCTTCACTTACGAAAATAATCGTATCATGACTTTGCAAAAAAGCAACAAACCAACTGAAAGTGAACTCGAAATACTAAATGTATTGTGGCAAAAGCAACAAGCAACCGTGAGAGATGTGCATGTTGAAATAAATAAAACCAAAGAAAGTGGCTACACTACTACCCTTAAACTTATGCAAATAATGCATGAAAAAGGATTGGTTACTAGAGATAGTAGTAGCAAAACGCATATTTACCAGCCTGCTGTTAGTAAGGAAAATACCCAATCATTGTTTATCAATAAAATGGTAGATACTTTGTTTGCTGGCTCAAGATTAGATTTGGTAATGCAGGCTTTGGGCAACCACAAAACAAGTAAAAAAGAGTTAGACGAAATAAGAGAATACCTGAATACTATTAAATAACTAACAACAGTTATGCTATTTACTGCTATTGAAACCAACAAATTGTTGATGGCCATTGGCGTGGCTATGTGGTACAGCATTGTACAAACTGCTATTTGTTGGTTAACATATACTTTTTTTGTAGCAAATACCC
>JAAFHG010000194.1 GCA_013297585.1 Chitinophagales bacterium | reverse complement strand
CGATACCCTTGAACAACGCTGCCTAATGGATTTTGTTCTAAATTACTTACCAATACCTGCAACGAATCGCTTAAGCAAATAGTATCGGCACTAGCAACCAACAAGGGTTGTTGCTTCAGCATTACATATGCAAATGTATTTTCTGTTAAACTGCAATATTTATTACTAATAGTAACGCCTACATAATAGCTGCCAGTTCTTTTGTACCGATGTAGTAATGTATCAATTGCCGGATTCGCTAGAAGCGTATCGCCATCACCAAAACGCCATATTGCACTATCTACAAACCTGTATTTTGGCATAAACCAAACACTGTCTCTAAGTCCATTACAGGTATTAGCTTGCTTAGAAATATCTACAAATAATGGCAACACATACACATACTTTTTCTTCTCTAAGCTATCACTACAAGTATTGTTATACGAAATTAATTTAACATTATAATAGCCAGAATCGTAGTATTTATGTGTGGCAGTTTGTAAAGTGGTAAAATTATTGCCGCCATCGCCAAAACTCCAGAGCTTGGTAGTAACAGGGAGAGAAGATTTATCTGTATAAGTAACCGTATTGCTACCACAAATTACCGTATCAGAAACACTAAAATCAACCACAGGTTTTCTATATACAATTACATCTTTTATAAAGCTAGAAATACCAGTACAGCCATTTTTGGTAACATAACTTAACGTTACCTTACTGATACCTTCTTTGGTGTAGGTATGACTTGGATTTGCAGTTGTATCAATAGCAGAACCATCACCAAAATCCCATTTATAATTGACTAAATCGCTTGCAGGTGTAGCACCAAAAGTTACCGAAAAACCTGGGCAACCCGTAACGCCAGTAGGGCTTGTGGTAGCTATTTCGGCTATTGGATATTTGGGTATTTTAAGTGACAATACTTTACTAATAGTATCAGAGCAACCTAGGCTATCTGTTACTTTTAATAGTGCCACATAATTGCCTTCATTTTGATAAACTGTGGTTACATTATGGGTAGAATCAACGGCAGAGTTACTACCATTTAACTGCCATAACCATTTTACTGCTTGCGCCGTAGTATCTTTAAAAGTTACACTTATTGGTACGCTACAAACCACACTATGATTAATTACAAAACCAGCCAAGTTGGGTAATGGATTTATCTTGATAGTTTTCTGAATGGTATCAATACATTCACCATAACTATTAATCATTCTAATGGTTGCTGAGCCTGCATTAGCGAATGTTTTGTTGATATTACTACCAGTAAATGTTGTTACAAATCTATCATCGCTAAATTGCCATTTTGTGCTATTGGTAGGTACTGTGTATAGCGCTTTAAAATCAATTGCTGTATTACTACAATACACAGGCGGTGCTAAAAAATTAGAATTAAAAAACGCTGCCGAAATTGGTGTTACTTGCTTGGCAATACTTACACAGCCTACGCCTAAATCGCTACTAGCAGTCAATGTTACATTATACTGACCTTTTATATTGTACACATGCGATGCATTGTAGGTAGTGGCAAAAGCACTGTCTCCAAAATTCCATTTGTACGTAATATTCCCCGGGCCAGTTGTGTTATTGATGAATGCAACGCTATCTGGTAGTTTACACAATATTGTATCAGAAACTGTAAAAGCTGCAAGGGGTGGGGCGTTAACGGTTATAAGCGTGTCCTTACTAGTAGATGCTTGGCAACCGAAATTATTAGTAACCGCTAGTACAACATGCGCTGTTTGTGTACTTGTAAATGGATGGGCAACACTTGTATCTGTAGTTTTTATGAAGTTCCCATCGCCAAAATCCCATAAATAATCTTTAATGCTACCGTCGCCGGCTGTAGAATTACTAGTGAATATTGTTGAAAAAGATAAACAACCTTTGATATTTTTTATAGAGAAACTAACTATTGGTTTTTTGTAAACGGTAATATTTAGTTGTTTGGTAGATGTGTTACCATTATCTGTTACAGTGAGTATTATTGTATATGTTTTTTCTGCTGAATATGTGGCACCAGGATTTTGCAAGGTAGATGTGTTACCATTACCCAAATCCCATTGATAAGTGGCGCTTGTACTAGCACCCCTGGTTGTGTTTTGAAAAGTGATAGAAAAAGGCGAACAGCCACCAACTGCACCATTAGTAGTTTGAAAATCAGCGATTAATTGCGATTTAGAAACTAGTGCAAGTAGGCAAAAAAACAACAACGTTGGGGTTGTTTTCATTTAGTATTGGAATTTTTCTTAGGTTGAAAATAAGGTTCTTTTGTTTCTAGTATAAATGTAGGTGTCTTTTGCTAAAAAATATTAGTTGTGGCACAATCAATTTATAATAGGCCACCAGATAAAAATGTGTTACACCTATGGTTTATTATACGAGATATCTGCTGCCTTAGTTGCCTTTTTTATTTTTAGAAAATAATTTATAAAATAATTTGGTTTATTTTATAAACTACTCTATGTTTGCTCTGTCAAATTAAAACAACAGCTATGAAAAGGTTACTACTAGGCTTATTAACAACACTAACCGTACTTGCATTAAATGCACAAATAAAAATTAGTGGTACTGTAAAAGATACAAAAGGCAGAATTATAATAGGTGCATCTGTAGTAATAAAAGACAGCTACGATGGTGGTATTTCTGATAGCCTTGGTAACTTTTCTTTTAAAACTTTTGAAAAAGGCAATCAAGTAATTGTAGCAAAATATGTTGACTATAAAACTGTAGAAACACCAGTAAACATTGGTGCCGAGCCAATAGTTACTAATTTTAATTTAAAAGAAGAAGTAACAGAATTAAAAGCGGTAACGGTAACAGCAGGTAGCTTTGAAGCAAGTGATCGTAAAAAAGCCTCAACCGTTTTAAGTACTTTAGATGTATTAACAACTGGTGGCGGCAATGCAGATATTGTTGCATCGGTAAAAACCTTGCCAGGTGCGCAACAAGTAAGCGAGCAAGAAGGTCTATTTGTACGTGGCGGTACTGCTTACGAAACCAAACAATTTATAGATGGTACGGTAGTAAATAATCCATTTAATGCCAGCGTACCAGACATTGCAAGCCGTGGTCGTTTTTCACCATTTTTATTTAAAGGCACTGTATTTAGTACAGGTGGTTACTCAGCATTATACGGTCAGGCCTTATCATCTGCTTTAATATTAGAGAGTATCGATTTGCCAGACCAATCTCAAGCAACCGCTTCTGTAAGTACAGTCGTATTTGGTGCTGGCTTGCAAGAATTGGCAAAAAACAAAAAATCATCATGGGGTGTAAACTACAATTACACCAATTTGGCTGCCTATTTTGCTATTGTAAAACAAAAGCCCGATTATTTTCACATACCAGAATTTCATAGTACAGATGCTAATTTTCGTGTAAAAACCAAAAATGGTATGGTAAAGTTTTATACTACCTACGCTGCTAGTAATATTGGCTTAAGAAGACCAGATATTGATAGCCTAGTTTTAAAAGATGCTTTTAGTATTAAGAATCATAATTTTTATAATAATATTAGCTGGAAAGAAAACCTAGGCAATGGCTGGAAAGTAAATACAGGCTTTAGTTACAGCACTAACCGTGACGAGCTATCGCAACAAGTACAAAATGTTACGAACACGCCTGTAACCACAGGTTATAGCTGGATTGATAACAAAAATTTTAGCACCAACAGCCGTCAAGATTTAACGCAAATAAGAACGGTGTTTACTAAGCGTATTTCTGGTATTAGCATTGTAAATTTTGGTGGTGAATATTGGTACAACTACACAAATACTACTTTCAACAATGCTACTTATCTTTTAAAAGACAATTTTACAGCCCTTTTTAGCGAAGCAGATTTGTACATTACCAATAATTTAGCGGCAAAAATTGGGGCAAGATTTGAACATTCATCTATCATTAACAAAGCCAATATTGCACCACGTATTTCATTAGCCTATAAAACTAGCCCCGGCGCTCAAATGAGTTTGGTGTACGGTGAATTTTACCAAAAGCCTGAAAACAACTTTCTGTACTTTAACCCAACTAGTTTAGGCTATATAAAAGCCACCCATTACTTGGTAAACTATATTAAAACCACATCATTACAAACGTTTAGAGCAGAAGCTTTTTACAAAAAATACCACAACTTAATAGTAACACCACCAAGCAATATTTACAGCAACAATGGTGATGGTTATGCGCAAGGGTTAGAGATTTTTTGGAGAGATAAAAAAACATTTAAAGGTTTAGATTATTGGTTAAGTTACTCATTTTTAGATACCAAACGTCAGTTTAACAACTACCCTAGCGAATTACAACCAACGTTTGCTGCCAGCCACACAGCATCACTAGTAGTAAAAAAGTTTATTAGCAAAATTAATACAGGCTTCAACTTTACATATAGCTATGCAACGGGTCGCCCTTATTACAACTTTATGGCTAATGGTAATAAATATGATATAAGAGATCAAGGTAAAACAAAAGATTATAACAACCTTGGCTTTAGCTTAAACTATTTAACCAAAATAGGCAAAGCTTATGCAGTAGTAGTGGCAAGCGTAACCAACGTGCTTAATAGCGATCAAATTTATGGTTACAACTACAATTACAACGCCACTTATAAAGAAGCCATTAGACCGCCAGCACCACAGTTTTACTTTATTGGCGTATTTTTAAGTTGGGGTGTTGATAAACGACAAGATGCTATTAATAACAACTTATAGTTCACAGTTTAAGAAGTTTATAAGTTCAGTACTTCAAATTCAAAGCATTACAATCTTTCATCTCATTCAAATTAAATAAATCACTACTTACCATGACAAACGAACAAAAAGACGAACAACTTTGGAAAACTGCCAAAGCTCGTGTCGCATTTAAAAGTAGCCTTGCTAGTTACTTAATTGTAAACCTAATGTTAAATGCTATTTGGTATTTCTCAAGTGGTCCTGATAGTTATTATTGGCCCATTTGGCCAGCATTGGGTTGGGGTGTTGGTTTGGCTTTTCAATATTTTCATGCCTACCACGGCGAAAAAATATTTAGCGCCGAAAGTGAATATGAACGCTTAAAGAATCAAAATAAATAGTTTCACCACATAGACACATTAGGCACATAGAAAATAATCCGTGGTAATGTGCAATACGATTAACATGCGGTAAAACGTAACAATTATTAAATCAATTTTAAAACACCCCTTTAGGGGCTGGGGGCAACAATTATGGAACCAATAAACGACCCACTTTGGGAAGTAGCAAAAGACAGAGCTAAGTTTAAGAAAAGCCTCATCAGCTTTTGTATCATCATCCCTTTTCTATGGTGTATCTGGTATTTTACCAAAGGCAACCATCATGGTCGATACTTCATGTTTGACGAAGACATGCGATGGCGCTTTCACATTCCTTGGCCTGCTTGGGTTACTTTTTTTTGGGGCTTTGGTTTGAGTGTAAAATTTGTAAAAGCCTATGTTTTTAATACCAAAGCATCTATTGAGAACGAGTACCAAAAATTAAAAAACAAACAATAAATAAAATTTACCACATAGAAGCATAGGCACAAAGAAAAATCCGAAAATATGTGAGGTAATCTCTTTTAATGCTTTGCTAAAAAGAAAAATCAAACTACAAAATAATCAATCACTTCTCCACAAAAAGCCCCTTCAGGGGTTGGGGGCAAAACAAAAAAACATGAAACAATTATTAGTTATCGCAAGCCTTTTTATGGCAACTTTAGTAAACGCACAAGGTAAATTTGAAGCAGGTATGGGCAAAGGCTTGGGCATGATGAAAGAAGCTAAAACCGCACCTGCATTAGCAGAAGCATCAGCATTTTTTGAGCGTATAGCAGATGCAGAAAAAACACAATGGTTGCCTTATTATTACGCAGCATTAACCTTGTACCAAAGTGCTTGGGCAGATCCAAAAGCTGATAAAGACAAAATTGGTGAAGCTTGTAAAGTATTAATTTCTAAAGGTATGACAATAGAAAAAACTGCCGATTTGTATTGTTTAGAGCAACAAGTAGCAGTATTACAAATGATGGTAGACCCAATGAGCCGCTATCAAACTTACGGTGCTACAGGAAAAGCGGCATTAGAAAATGCTAAAAAAATAGATGCCACAAACCCTAGAATTTACTATCTAGACGGTATGACTTTAATGAACACACCAGAAGCTTTTGGTGGTGGTAAAGCGGTAGCAAAACCTTTATTTGCAAAATCTGTAGAGTTATTTAAAACCTACAAACCAGCAACACCTTTTCACCCAACATGGGGCGCTGATGAAGCTGCAAAGCAATTAGCTGCTTGTAATTAATACAATTACTAAACCTATAAGGTCTCTAAGACCTTATAGGTTTAAAATCATAAATCCTAAATCAGCAATCACAAATCATAACTATGCCTTCACTTTTTACAATACTTATTATTATACACATAGCTGGCGGTACTGCTGGCTTAATAGCTGGTGCTATGGCGGCTTCGGTAAAAAAAGGTAGTAAGCTGCACAATGGTAGTGGTAAAGTATATTTTTACGGTATGCTATTAGCTTCTTTGGCCGCCTTGGTTATCAGCTGGTTACCTAATCATCATAACCTGTTTTTATTTGCGGTTGGTGGCTTTACCTTGTACATGATTACAAGTGGTTATAGAGTTATCTTTTTAAAAAGGCAATTAAAAAATGGTGGTGGACAGTTTACAATACTAGATTATGGTATTGCAGCATTTGCTGTAATGTTTGGTGCTTTTTTAATAACACTTGCTGTGCTAGGACTAAAAAATGGTAGCAGTTTTGGTGTGGTACCAGCCGTGTTTGGCGCTATTTGCCTTAATTATGCACGATTGGATTTTTTACTTTTTATCGGTAAAAAAACATTAAAAGCTACTTGGATATCTAACCACATTACTAGAATGATG
>JAAFHG010000389.1 GCA_013297585.1 Chitinophagales bacterium | reverse complement strand
ATTCATACCTGTGATTACCAATCCTTTGCTATCAATAATTACCCAAGGTAAAAAACAAAGTCCAATTACTGCAATTGCGGCTATAAATCCAATAGTTTGAGAATATTTCAAAGCAAAAAATTTGGTACTTAGCAAAGATAAGAGCACTTGCAACACAGATTTTATAAGTACTTCGTTAAATTGATGTTGTAACAATTTTTACTCACAAAACTACTTATTGTATTAAACATATTCTTAGCAAGTTGCTTTCATTTTGAAAGTTTGACTAAAAACAAGCTTGATTGTTCTGATTTCTCAGTAACAGCCTTTTATTACTTGCTAAATATTTACAGTTGCCTAACCTCTATATTTCTATACCAAACATCGTCACCATGATCTTGCAAGCATATTTTACCTTTTTGGGCTGTGCCAAAATCAGCCCATTGTTTAAACTTACTTTTGGCTACCATGGCTTTCCAATCATCACCAAACATGGTGGTGTGAACCACTTTTTCACCGTTAAGCATAAAGGTCAAATCGCCATTGTTTAGTATAATTTCGGCTTTATTCCATTCACCCACAGCCTTTACGGTTTCCTTGCTACAAGATATTAAGTCGTACAAATCTCCAGCTCTGTGTTTTATTATTTTTCCATCAGCATGACCATCATTATCTAAAACCTGCATTTCTGGCCCAGTAAAATAAGGTTCGCTGTATTTGGCATCTTCAACTACATTAAAGAGTAAGCCACTATTACCTTTTGCCGAGATTTTCCACTCATATTTTAAATGGTAATTTTCATAAGCGGCATCGCTTACTAAATTGCCTCTACCCTCTTTTGTAGCAGCATCTAAGTGCAAAGCCCCATCTTCAACTTTCCAAGCTGCACCTACTGTGGTTTTATTGTAGCAATGCCAGCCTTTGGTGGTTTTGCCATCAAATATTTTTACAAATCCTTTTTTGGCAGTGTTTTTAGATAAAGTTGTAAATCCAAAAATGATAACTAATGCACAACAAACAATGGTTAGTTTACTGTACATGGCTTAGCTATTTTTTAATAATAAAATGTATTTCATCATTTGCTCGGCATCGGTTTGCGATACTTGAGGGTGAGGTGTCATTGGCACAGCGCCCCAAACACCAGAACCGCCACTTATAATTTTTCCTGCAATGCGTGTAATAGTTGTGTCGGCAGCACCGGCATATTTTGTAGCTACTTCGCTGTAAGCAGGCCCTGTAGATTTTTCATTAATTTTATGACAAGTAAGGCAATCTGATTTGGCAACTAAGTCTAAGCCTTTTTGGTAATCAGGATTGGCACTTAAATCGGTTGTTGTGGTAGTAGCAACTGTTTTGTTTGTTGTTTCAGAACCGCCACAAGCTACAATAGCGGTAGCAATAGAAGTGGCAAATAAAATGATAAACACTTTTCTCATTTGTAATCGTTTGAATTTTTTAAGCAAAATAATACTTGTAAATGTAGGGATAGAAGTACGAACTAATTTTTTACCACCACTTTTTTTGCTAGAAAGGCTTGAAAAAAAATAACCAAAAAAGAAGTTTATAAATAGCAAAGGCTTGCATTAAAACAAAGCGGTATCAATAATTAAAAAAACTATTGTTAGTTCGAATTTATTTCTACATTTAAACCGCCAACTTGAATTTATTACAACCTAACGATTTTATGCAAACAAACGTTCGTCTTCGCTTATCTGTCATGATGTTTTTACAGTTCTTTATTTGGGGCGCTTGGTATGTAACTATGGGTACGTATTTAGCCAACGCCTTAAAAGCAGATGGTGTACAGATTGGTGCAGCATACAGTGCGATGGCAATTGCTACCATCATATCACCATTTTTTGTAGGTATGATTGCTGATAGATTTTTCGCAGCTGAAAAACTGTTGGGTATTTTACACATTGCGGGTGCAGTGGTATTATATTATTTAACATCAGTTTCTAACGCTAATAGCTTTTACTGGTTTGTTTTGCTTTACTCATTGTTATATGCACCCACATTAGCCTTAACCAATACCGTTGCATTTGGGCAAATGAAAGATCCTGGTCAGTCGTTTGCCGGCATTAGGGTATTTGGCACTATCGGTTGGATAATTGCGGGTATTTGTATTGATAGAGTATTTCACATTCAAGCTGAGCAAATGGCTTTTACGTTTAAAATGGCCGCAATTGCATCAGCAGTTCTAGGTGTTTTAAGTTTTATTTTGCCATCAACACCACCAAAAGCCAAAGGTCAAAAAGCAACTTTTGGTCAAATATTGGGTAGCGATGCGTTTGTATTATTCAAAGACAAATCTTTTGTAACCTTCTTTATTGCGTCTATTTTAATCTGTATACCACTATCTTTTTATTACAGTCAAGCCAATCAGTTTTTAAATGAAGTAGGTATGGCAAACGCAACTAGTAATATGACTTTTGGTCAATTTTCAGAAGCGGCTTTCATCCTATTAATTCCAGTTTTATTTAGAAAATTAGGTGTAAAATGGATGATAATGATAGGCATGCTAGCTTGGGTGTTACGCTTTTTGTGTTTTGGTTTTGGTAATGCCGATGCTGGTTTATGGATGTTATTTGGTGGCATTATTTTACATGGTGTATGTTACGATTTCTTCTTTGTTACAGGCCAAATTTATACTGATAATAGAGCAGGTGAAAACATCAAAAACTCTGCACAAGGTATGATTACAATGGCTACTTATGGTGTAGGTATGTGGATTGGGTCTTTACTTTCTGGTTATGTGGCCAAAATGTATACTACTGGCGATAATGTTCATGCTTGGCAAAGCATTTGGTTAATTCCTGCGGGTATTTCTGCTGCAGTGTTAATTTTATTTGGACTGTTTTTTACAGATAAGAAAAAACAAGAGACAGCTTAATTACTCATCCTCAAACATCACTCAATGTCTACATCTAATAGAAGGACTGTTATTAAAAATATACTAGCAGGTTCTGTGGCGGCTTCTGCTACAGGCGTGCTGTCAAGTTTTTCGTTACTAAAAGCTCAAAGTACTCTTTTGAAAAAAAATATCAACCATTCAGTTTGCAGATGGACTTATGATTTTTTACCGCTTGAAGAATTGTGCAAAGTGGTAAATAGTATTGGCTTTGGCGCCATTGACTTATGTGGCCCAAAAGATTGGCCAATACTTAAGCAACACAATATTGATAGTAGTATGTGCAATGGTGCAGAAATTAGTTTGGTAAAAGGTTGGAACGATACACAATATCATGCTACCCTAATAAAGAACTATACCGATATGATTCCTTTGGTAGCTGCAGCTGGCTACAAAAATCTGATTTGCTTTAGTGGCAATAGAAATGGTATGGTCAATGAAGTTGGTATGAAAAACTGTGCTGATGGCTTAAAGCAGATTATGGCAACCGCAGAAAAACATGGTGTTACAATTATAATGGAATTACTAAACAGTAAAGTAAACCATAAAGATTATATGTGCGATAGAAGCCAATGGGGTGTTGATTTGTGCAAAATGATTGGCTCTGAAAATTTTAAATTATTATACGATATTTATCACATGCAAATAGATGAAGGCGATGTAATTAGCACTATCAATGCGCATCATCAATATTTTGGTCATTACCACACAGGCGGTGTACCTGGCAGGCATGAGATAAACGATACTCAAGAATTGTACTATCCTGCCATCATGAAAGCAATATTGGCAACTGGCTATAAAGGATA
>JAAFHG010000407.1 GCA_013297585.1 Chitinophagales bacterium | reverse complement strand
GCCCGAAAACTTGCCCGTAAAAGCTGGATTTAATGTTAATGGCGACGAAAAAAACTGCGAAAAATGTGGATCTTGCGCATACGTCAGTAACCCCATCAATAAAAAACAGCTAGTAGTAATTAATCTTCTCATTTATATCAAGATATCAGACAACTAAAATAAGGCAAATAGGGTAATAAAAAATTATTGTATAGGAATTTAACAAATTAAGCTTGAACTTTTGTGCCAAAAGCTAAATCGCCAGCATCACCAAGACCTGGGACAATATAGCCTTTAGCCGTAATTTCCTCATCAATATCTCCACACCAAATGGTAATATCTTCACCACATTGGCTTTTAATATATTCTATACCTACTGAACAGGCAATAGCGCAAACCACATGGATAGCTTTAGGATTACCTTCGTCTTTCATGTATCTAATCGTTTTTACCAAAGAAGAACCCGTAGCCAACATTGGGTCGCTAATAATAATAATACGATTTTCTAAGGTTGGGCAGCTCATGTATTCTAAGCTTATTTCAAAACTACCATCTGGAAAATGTTTTCTGTAAGCAGAAATAAAAGCATTGTCAGCTTTATCAAGATAGTTCAACATGCCATTATGCAATGGCAATCCTGCTCTTAAAATAGTAGCTAAAACAGGTTGTTCGGCCAACACTTTGCTAGTGTGTATACCAAGTGGCGTTTGAATATCTACTGTAGTTGTAGGTAGCTGTTTACTAATTTCATAAGCGGCAACTTCACCAATGCGCTCTAAGTTTCTGCGAAAGCGTAATCTATCGCCCTGAACATTTACATCTCTTAACTCAGATACCCAATTGCTTAGCAAACTATGTTGCTCACTTAAGTTTATAACCATGATGAATTTATTTGATAGAATAAGTATAAAAACGCCCGAAAGTAAATAAAATAGTAGTTCCTTTAGTAACATTTACTATTTCTACCAGAATATTAATTTGTATTATTAAAATGTAAACTTCTTAACAATTTTTCAATATTGGCTACTATAACAAATGAATATGTAAGAAAATAAGTACAATAATAAAAAAGCAGTATATTCGGCATTGTCAAAAACACTATTTTTGTTTTGATTATGATTGCATTTGTAAGAGGAAAATTTGTAAACAAAACACCTGCTAGAGTGGTGGTAGATGTAAATGGTGTAGGTTACGATTTGCAGATAAGCCTAAATACCTACAGCACTATTGCTAACTTAGAAGATGGCTTATTACACACGTATATCCATTTGTACGAAAATGGCCAAACCATGTATGGCTTTGCAACAGTTGCAGAAAAAGATATTTTTTTGCAACTAATAAGTGTATCTGGTGTTGGTGCAGCTACCGCAAGAATGATGCTGTCTGGTATGAGGCCCGATGAGATTGTAAAAGCAATTGTACAAGGCAACACCAAGCAGCTAGAAGGCATCAAAGGTATTGGTAAAAAAAGCGCTGAAAGATTGATTGTAGAACTAAGAGATAAACTGGGTAAGCAGGCTTTGGAAAGCCCTTTAACCAATTTAACCGTACATACAACTGATGCTGATGCCATAAATGCCTTAGTTTCACTAGGAATTAGTAAACCAATGGCAGAAAATGCAGTAAAAAAGGTACTATCGTCAAATCCTGATATTGCTTTGGAAGACATGATTAAACAAGCATTAAAAAATTTGTAGTTATTGGAGTAAAATTTACCTAACCAGAGTAGCTGTCTCTTGAAGCATTATTCATCTTATTTATTCTATTTGCTAACTACCATTTTTGGGTGGTTATCTTTTGTTGCACCTGTACAAGCGCAAAAAAAAGATTCTGTTGATACAAAAAAAGACTCGTTGCGCTTTCCTATTAGCGATAGACGAGGAGATCGTTTTACATACCAAAACAGAAATCCATTTGATATTAAAGACACTGCTTTTATTAAGCAAAAAATTGAGTACGATCCTACAACCAATACCTATGTAATTGTAGAAAAAATTGGTAATACCATTTACCGAAAACCCACAACACTTACATTTGAACAATATTATGCGCTACAAAATAAGTTGAACGAAGAAGCTTATTTCAAAGAAAGGGCCAATGCTTTAACTCAATTAAATCAAAAACAACAGCGACCAAAGCTTACGGTTTACAACAGTTTGTTTGATAGAATTTTTGGTGCAAAAGATTTGCTTGGTGGTGCTGGCGCCAAATTAGACAGCTTAAAAAGTGGGGTTAAGAATGCTAAAAATAATGCGCTAAATGTAGATATCAAACCACAGGGTTCTGTTGATATTATGGCTGGTTATCAAGGGCAAAAAACTTTGAACCCTACATTGCCTGAAGCTGCTAGAAGAAACGGTGGCTTTGATTTTAACATGAACACCAATTTTAATGTTAATGCCAATATTGGTGATAAACTAAAGTTACCAATTAGCTACAATACACTTGCTAATTTCGATTATCTCAACCAATTAAAACTAGATTATAAAGGCAAAGACGACGAGATACTTAAAAGTGTTGAAGCAGGTAATATGTCTTGGCAGTCAAAAGGTACATTGGTGCCTTCTTCTCAAAACTTATTTGGTTTAAAAACGCAGTTGCAGTTTGGTAAATTATTTTTAACCGCAGCAATAGCCACACAGCGTAGCCAAAGGCAAAGCCAAACCTTAAAAGGTGGTGCTGCATCTACTACTTTTCAGAAAAAATTGGATGATTACGAGGAAAATCGCCACTTCTTAATGGGGCAGTATTTTAGAAATAACTTTAATACTACCATGTCTAAGTTGCCATTTGTAAATAGCCAAGTACAAATACAACGCATAGAGGTTTGGGTAACGAATAGAACTGGTGCTACTACCGATGCGAGAGACATTGTGGGTTTAATGGATTTGGGTGAAAATCAACCGAGCAACCCTGCCAATAGTTCTTTAACATCAAGCACATTGCCTGCTAACGGCGCCAATAATTTATACAGTTTTTTAACTACTGACCCCAACAACAGAAATCCATCACAAATTAATAGCCGATTGATAGCTAGAGGTTTAACACCTGTAAATGATTTTGAAAAAACCTTTGCAAGAAAATTAACCACCAATGAATACACGTTTAATGCACAGGCTGGTTTTGTATCGCTAAATAGTCAGTTGCAGCCAGATGAAGTTTTGGCGGTAGCTTACCAATATACCAACAATGGTCGTGTGTATCAAGTGGGTGAGTTTAGCCAAGACGTAGCACTAGATACCAATGCAAATACATCTGGTGTTCAAAAAGTATTGTTCCTAAAATTATTAAAAGCAACATCTGCACGTACCACATTACCTATTTGGGATTTAATGATGAAAAACGTGTACAGCTTGGATGTATTTGGCTTAAGTAAAGATGGTTTTCAATTAAACGTTTTGTACCAAGAACCAAGTGGCGGTTTAAAAAGATATTTACCAGAATCTGCACCAAGTGCTGATGGTAAAAATTTATTAAATATATTAGGTTTAGATAGATTGAATGCCCG
>JAAFHG010000529.1 GCA_013297585.1 Chitinophagales bacterium | reverse complement strand
ATGTAATAAAATTTGTGGGGCATCTCATTATAATATGCAAATGAATATTATAGTTGACACTGAAGCTGATTACAATGCTTGGATTTCAAAACAAAAAACGTTTAAAACTGTTACACCTAAAACGGTTGCATCTAATTAATAAAATAATTAACTTTAAATAAAAATAGGTACTATGGCTACTACTTTATCAACACTAGAAAAAGAACATTTGGTTCACCATGACCATGTTCACGAACATGATGATCACGAACACCATGAAACATTTGTGCAGAAGTATATTTTCTCACAAGATCACAAAATGATTTCACGACAGTTTTTAATTACAGCGGTTGTAATGGCTATTGTAGCGATGACTATGTCTATCATTTTCCGTATGCAGTTAGCTTGGCCAGGAGAAAAATTTGGTTTTATTAACGCTATGTTAGGAGATAAATGGGGTAAGGACGGCATTTTAGATCCAAATATGTATTTAGCACTTGTTACGATACACGGTACCATCATGGTATTTTTTGTGTTAACAGGTGGACTAAGCGGAACCTTTAGTAATTTATTAATCCCATATCAAATTGGCGCAAGGGATATGGCTTCGGGGTTTTTAAATATGTTGTCGTATTGGTTTTTCTTTACTTCAAGTGCTATTATGTTGGCATCTTGTTTTATAAGTGACGGACCTGCATCGGCTGGTTGGACAATCTACCCACCGCTTTCAGCTTTACCAGAAGCTATTCCAGGTTCTAAATTAGGAATGACAATGTGGTTAGTATCGATGAGTTTATTTATTGTATCATCTTTATTAGGAAGTTTAAATTACATCGTAACTATTATTAACTTGCGTACTAAGGGTATGAAAATGACCCGTATGCCATTAACTATTTGGGCGTTTTTAATTACTGCTATTTTAGGAGTATTATCTTTCCCTGTGTTATTTTCTTGTGCTTTATTATTAATATTTGATAGAAGTTTTGGAACTTCATTCTATTTATCTGACATCTACATTGGTGGTCGTCCTTTAGATAACTTAGGCGGAAGTCCAGTATTATTTGAACACTTATTCTGGTTCTTAGGTCACCCAGAGGTGTATATTGTATTATTACCAGCTTTAGGTATCACTTCTGAAGTAATCGCCACTAACTCACGCAAGCCCATTTTTGGTTACCGAGCTATGATTGGTTCAATGTTAGCTATTGGTTTCTTATCGTTTATTGTATGGGGTCATCACATGTTTATGACAGGTATGAATCCATTTTTAGGTTCTGTATTCGTGTTTACAACTTTATTAATTGCTATTCCATCAGCAGTAAAGGCGTTTAACTACATTACTACTTTATGGAAAGGAAACATACAATATACACCAGCTATGTTGTTTTCAATTGGTTTAGTAAGTTCATTTATTACAGGTGGTGTTACAGGTATTATTTTAGCTGACTCTACTTTAGATATAAACGTACATGATACTTACTTTGTGGTTGCTCACTTCCACATTGTAATGGGTTTAAGTGCCATATTTGGGATGTTTGCCGGTATTTACCATTGGTTCCCTAAATTGTTCTTACGTATGATGAACAAGAAATTAGGTTACGTTCACTTTTGGATTACGTTTGTAGCAGCTTACGGTGTGTTTTTCCCAATGCACTTCTTAGGATTAGCTGGTGTTCCACGTCGTTATTACACAAACAGTAATTTCCCTATGTTTGATAATTTAGTGGATATTAATGAAATTGTAACGATTTCTGCTATTATTGGGGCATTAGGTCAAGGGGTATTTTTATTCAACTTCTTTTACAGTATGTTCCGTGGTGAGAAAGCACCACAAAATCCTTGGAACTCTAATACTTTAGAGTGGACTACTCCAATGGCAAATATACACGGAAACTGGCCAGGTGCTATACCAGAAGTACACCGTTGGGCGTATGATTATAGTAAGCCGGGTGCTGAAAGTGATTTTGTTCCTCAAACCATTGCTTTAGCCGATGGCGAGCATGATGGTGGTGGTCATTAGTACCTAAAAAAAAATTATAAAGAAACCTCTAGTTAGAAATAGTTAGAGGTTTTTTGTTGGATGAAACTCTGAAATTATAGTTGAATAAAATAGACCAATGATTTATTTTATCCGCTAAAAATTGGAACGAAAAAGAGATAAAGTTTAATATTTTTTTTATCTTTAGTTCACTTTTTTTAGAACACTATAATAAACAAACATATAAAATAAGCCTCTAACAAACTCCTATGAAAAAAATCTTAGTAATCATTTTTTGGGTAACAGCCGTTTACGCAAAATCACAAATTTTTAATTATACGCCTATTGTAAGTATGGAGAGTGTTGGTACTCACTCGGCTTGGGGTTATGCGGATTATATTAATACAATTAATAGTACATTGATTAAGTCTAGCCCATTAAAATGCGTTAATTACGACCAAGCTAACAATGTGGCTTATGTTGGTGGTAGTTTTAACACAGCAAGTTTTGCAGCTAATCCAAGCCAAACAGTACAGCCATATAGTGTGTTGAAAATTGATTTAAATACTGGGCTTCCAGTGGCCGGCTTCTCTGTTGCTACAGATGGCTTGGTAAATGCCATTGAGAAAATTGGCAATAAATTATTTATTGGTGGAACTTTTTCTAATGTGATTGGAGCTGGAGTTCCTGCTCTTTCAGATGGTTTTGTGTGTGTTAATGCTAATACAGGTCAAATTATACAAACC
>JAAFHG010000506.1 GCA_013297585.1 Chitinophagales bacterium | reverse complement strand
ATTTTTCGCCGTAGGCGTTAAACTATGGCTGCAAAATTTGCCTTGTTTCGCTCAAAAATCTTCTACGCATTATTCCATCAAATAATCTTAAACAGGCTCTTAGTCTTTTGCATCGTTTATTTCTACCCAATAGCCGTCTGGGTCTTGCAACCAAATTTGCTGTACACCATCTATTCTTACAGTAATTGCTTGCTTGGCACCGTCACGGTCTTCCCACAAAATATTGTTTTTTGTAAGTACCTCAGTAAATGCTTTTACCGATGCTACGCTGAAGCATATGTGTTGATTTTTGAAATAATCTTTCTTGGCATCTGCACCTTGAATTACGTGCATAGCAATACCTGGGCCAGTTTTAAACCATGCATGTTTACCATCATGAAAGGGTTCTGGTATGGTATCTAGCCCCAAAATGTCTTGATAAAAGTGCCTGCTGGCTTCTAAGTTTACTACAAAAACGGCTGTGTGATTAATTTTTGCTTTGGTAATAGCTTGGGCAAAACAACTGATTGTAACTAGTAGCATACCACTTGTAAGCAGATATTTTATTGTCATAGCAAGAATGTTTTTTAAGATGCTAAAGAAACGATTATTTTCGCAGCAAATGGTCCTGTAGTTCAATGGATAGAATAGGAGTTTCCTAAACTCTAGATCCAAGTTCGATTCTTGGCAAGACCACTGATTTATTGGATGATTGCCTAATATTTTACAAAAAATTATTTCTTCAAACATTTTCAGTTAAAACAGGTTGCATTGGTAGTGCTATTTTTAACGACTAACAATTATTAGTTTACTACCACTAATGTTAAGATTGTTATCTATCGTTTGTACCGAATACGCACCTTTAGGTAATTGACCAATAGTAAGTGTGGTAGCACCCTGACTATTTATGTTTTGTTGCTTTACCAATACACCCACACTATTGTATATGTTAATGCTGCCAGTACTAATGCCTGTTATTACCAAATAATTACTAGCAGGGTTAGGATAAATAGCAACTTTTGTATCATAACTATTATTTACTACAGCCACTTTAGACGTAGTACTGCTTCCATCTTTATCTAAAATGGTAAGGCGGTAATACAAAGTGGTTGCAGTTATATTCTTTGCCTCAAAATCTGCATAGCTATAAGTTATTGTACTGCTGCTATTGCCTTTAGCTGTTACTGTTGCTATACTTGTAAAGTGCTGCCCATTGGTACTACGTTCTACTTTAAAATACTGCGTATTGTATTCACTAGCGGTTTGCCATGCACAAAGCACATTGCTTTCATTTTTTGTAGCTGTAAATGCTAATAGTTGTAAAGGTAAAACAGTAGTTGTTTTAATTAGCACCTTACTCGTCCACGGTTGTAGTATAAGATTATTAATAATATTGCCTTCTAGGTCTCTGTATTGAAAGCCTTTTAAATCTTGCACTACAGCGTTGTCGGTAGGATTTTTAAAAAGTCTTGAACTATCATAGGCCCATACGGCTGTGTTGGTGTTTTCGTAGGTATGTGTATCGTTACCCGTAATACTTTGCCAAGTACTAAGTGTGTAAGTATTTATAACTGGGCTACTAATTGCTCCTGAATATCTATAGCACTTAATGTTACTTGTAGAAAATGGATTGAAGAAATAGTTAGAGTCGCTTTTGCCAAAATTAAAGCTGTTGTTTGCGTTGCTACTATAATTTCCAGATGCTTCACGTAGTACATATGCACCGTTAGTTCTACCAAAGAAAGTATTGTTGTAAATACTATCGTTTAGTAGCTGATTAACACCAGATAAGCGGTCGTTTAAAAACATGGCTTCGGCACCACCACCATAAATAACGTTGCGTTTAATAATAGGCTTGGTACTGCCATTAATATAAATACCATTGATAGCTGTGCTATTAGAAAGTTCAATTGTATTGTTGTCTATAATGCTATTACCAGAATAAACATCATAGTAAATACTAGGTGTTTTAAAACTAGTATTAGTAGCACCTATGTTATTGCCTTCGCAGTTACTTATAAAATTATTGCGGTAAATAATGCCTTGCGAAGGTGCGCCCCAAGTTTTAAGTGCAGCACCATCAGTTAGTAGCACCATACAATTGCTCAGTATATTTTTCTCTACAATGGTAGGTATTGTTGTGCCGTTACCATCGCACCTAATACCACAATAGCCGGTACTATCTACTGTATTATGATGAATGCTGTTGTTACTAGCATTGTACATTGCCATAGCAGTAAGATTATCTTCATCTGTACGGCCATAGTTTCTATATAAACCTATGCGTTTAAACTGATTGTACGATACGGTTGAATTACTGCAACTATCTAATTGTAGGCCTCTACCAAAAACATCAGTGAAAGTATTTTGTGCAGCTAAAGCATTAGTACCTACAAGCTTTGCCCCGTATATCTTTTGCTTACTAAAGTCACAATTGGTAAGTGTAATATTGCTACAGTTATTATTGGTAAAATATACACCTGCACTATCTTGATGCTGAAAGCTAATGTTGCTAATAACAATATTACTTTTATTACCTGCAAATATGCCATAGCTGTATATGGTACCTTCTATAGATTGTGTAGTTGGTGCAAGCCCATTGCTAGGTAAATAATACAAAGTGCTTGTGTTATTATCGTAAAACCATTCGCCTGCTGCATCTAATAAATCAAGTCTATTATACACAAAAAAGCCATAGCCTGTAAAGCCTGTACTACCAGCTAATCCGCCTACGGGTTGACTTGTATTGGCGGTGTAAGTAATGCTATCGCCTGTGGTTGATTTAATTTTTCTATTTTCCCAGGTCCATAAACTTGTGCGCACACATACCGATGCGTTGGTCCAATCTTTACTGCTTCCAAGGATGGTGAAATTACTTCTAAAGCCAGATTTAGATACACCAGAACT
>JAAFHG010000361.1 GCA_013297585.1 Chitinophagales bacterium | reverse complement strand
AGTAAATTCAAACTTGCCTTTTAAATCGTCGCTAAGGCTATAACCGTAAATGCTTAGTAGCTTGTTTTTTACAGCATCCCAATTGCGAATAATATCAAAATAGTTAGCACCTTTTGCTTTTAGTAACTGTAAAAACACGATGGCTTTATGTACGCATAGCGGGTGTTTGGTATCGCTATTGCACGTGCAGCTTGTATCAAAATTACGCTCTTCATTTTTCAGCAATACAAGGTTATACATAGTGCCGCCCATTTCTACATTGGCCGTAACACGCTCGTCTTTAGCACTTACTATTTTGGCTTTTTTATCTTGTAAAAAATTCTCGGCAGTAATAAAACTTTCTGGTGATGACAACATACGTATCATCTTCAAATCCAGCATTTTCATTTTTACTACTGTATGCTTTTGGTCGTACACCAATTCACGTTCGCCCAACATATTCTTGTCAAGCATTTCTTGCAACGTGAATAATGTACCAGCTTTGTGGCGACAAATTTCACTAAGATTATAAGGGCATGTACAACGCAGTTTTAACGTGGCAGGGTCTTTAAACTGCGACACGTACACTTTATAATAAGTAGAATAGCTATCGTCCTTTACCCTAAAGTTTACAGAGGCCATTAATTCATCGTATTCTATCAACTCTACATTGCCTAACGCATGAATTTTTTTGCCACGACGAATTACTTCTTCCGAACCATTATTATAAATATGTTTAACGAGATACGGTAAAGCCATTTTGTTTTGATAAGATTGTTGTTTTGCCTAGCTAAAACTAAGCAGCCTGCGAAAAATGCAATTTACAAATGTAAAGGAATGATAGTGAGAGTATAAAGTATTTATTATTGCCTATGCATGAAATATTTATTAAGCAAGCATTTCTTTCTACAAAAAAATGGCTGAAATGGCCATTTGCCACTGCAAAACTTGTTATAACTATCACAAGAAATAAGATGAAATGGTGGTTTAAGCATTGTAAAACGGTTGATAGCACCCACTCTAAAGTTAAACTGATATGATATTAGCTAAAAATGCCTTAACAAATGCGCAGTAATTCAAAATAAATGCTGTAGTATCGTACCAATGAAAGGTATTGTACTATACATATTACTACTATTAACTTGTAGCAGCACATTTGCCCAAAAAGACAAAATAGAGCGCATATGGTATAATGAAGAAAAAACAGTGAAGATCCAAATTTTTAAAGCCGCTGATGGTATTTTTTATGGCAAAATAATTTGGATGGTACGCCCATTAGAAGCAGATGGCAAAATAAAACTTGATAAGCTAAACCCAGACCATAAAGCCAAAACGCAACCTATTCTCAACTCAGTAATTTTAAAAGGATTTACACGTAGTGCTACCGATACTAGCATGTACGAAAATGGCACTGTGTACAGCCCTGCCAATGGCAAAACCTATTGTGGCGTTATTATCCATCGTGGTAAAGAGTTGAAGCTACGTGGTTATTTCTGTGGCTTTTCTATTTTGGGTAAAAGTTGGATTTGCCCACTAGCTGAATAGCATTTAATTAGCCATTTACATTGTAGCGTTTGTTGGTCAGTTAATGGGCTACAATTTCCAATCATCAATCATAAACTACAAAATAGCTTTGTTAACCTTACATTTGGTTTATCACAGATAAATTAATGTATGAGCCAAACATTTCCACTAACAGGCATTAGTTCAGTAGCTATTCATGGTGCAGATAATAACCATGCAGAGTCGTCGCACTTAACACCTATTTACGCCACATCTACCTTTACATTCGATACCGCAGAGCAAGGTATGGAACGCTTTGCTAGCCTAGATAAAGAAAAAATTTATAGCCGTTGGGGCAATCCCACATTTAAAAATGCCGAAGAAACCATTGCAGCACTAGAAGCCTTTGGCCTTACAGATGAGGCAGGCAAGCCTTTGCAATTAAAAGCTTTATTACACGCAAGTGGGCAAGCTGCTATGGCTACTTTGTTTTTGGCCAATCTACAAAGTGGCGATAGCGTTTTATCGCATTTCTCTTTGTACGGTGGTACTTACGAGTTGATGCACAAAGTATTGGCACAAAGCGGTATCAATATTATTATCGCAGATCTAAGAGATTTGAATATTGCCGCAGAAGCTATTAAAAATAACCCATCCATTAAGTTGGTGCATTTAGAAACGCCAGCCAACCCAACTATACAATGTGTAGATATTGAAGCTATTACTAAGCTAGCTAAGGCACAAAATATGCTAGTAAGTGTAGACAACACTTTTGCTACACCTTACTTACAGCAACCGTTTAAATATGGTGTTGATTTTGTGTTTCACAGTACTACCAAATTTTTAAATGGACACGGTACAGCCATAGGTGGCGCACTGATAGGTAAAGACATAGAACTGATGAAAACCAAAGTGTGGAAATGGCATGCCTTGCTTGGTGGTAATGGCAATCCTTTTGATGCCTATTTATTAATCACAGGCATGAAAACATTGGAACTACGCATGGAGCGCCATTGTAGCAATGCCATGATAGTTGCTAAATTTTTAGAACAACATCCTGCGGTAGCACATGTAAATTATACAGGCTTAACGTCTCACCCCGATTACAACTTATGCCAAAAGCAAATGAAACATCCTGGTGCTTTAATGAGCTTTGAACTAAAGGGTGGCTTAGTAGCTGGTAAAAGTTTTATAGACAAATTGCAAATGTGTGTACGTGCTGTAAGCCTTGGTACTGTAGATACACTATTATCACACCCTGCAAGCATGACGCACTTTAGCGTACCAAGAGAAGAACGCCTTAAATTTGGCATTACCGATGGCTTAATACGATTAAGCGTTGGTATTGAAAACGTGGCAGATATTCTTGCCGATTTTGAACAAGCATTAGCATAAGTAATGGGGAAAACAATAGCAGTAATTGGTGCAGGTATTAGTGGATTATCAACAGCCTATGTGCTTGCCAATAATGGTTTTGAAGTAACGGTATTGGCAAAAGCGTTTTCGCCAAATATCACCTCAAATAGAGCCGCCGCATTTTGGTTTCCTTACCACGTTCGTGGCGATAAAAGAGCTATTACTTGGGTAGAAACAAGCTATCAATATTTTAAAAAATTATCTGCAGATACAGCAAGTGGTATTAGCTTTAAAAAAATAGTTAAAGGTATTAAAGAAGGCATTAGTGATGATGATAGTTGGATAGCTTTTATGCCTGCCAATACTTGCAAAGAAGTACCAATTGAACAATTGCCAGATGGCTACAAACAAAGCTTTGAGGCCAACGTGCCATTGGTAGAGACACAACTATTTTTACCTTATTTACAAAGTATTTTAACTGATAAAGGTGTTGTATTTAAAGAAGCAAATGTTACTGATTTACAGTCAATCGCTTCGTCTTACGATACACTGGTAAACTGTACAGGCTTAGGCGCAAGTGTGCTTTGTAACGATAGCAGTATTTTTCCTGTTCGTGGCCAAGTATTACTAGTTGAACCAGGTTTTCCAGATGCTATTTTTCTAGATAATCAAACACCTACATATATTGTACCTAGGCAAGATGCTACCATCATTGGTGGCACTTACGAAGAGCATGTAGGCGTTGAAACCACTGAGCCAGAAACGTTACAAAAGTTATTGGCAAAAGCAAGTAATGTATTTCCTGAATTACAGCATAAACGTATTATCGGTAATTGGGCAGGCTTAAGACCTTTTAGAGAAACGGTACGACTAGAAAAAGAAGCCAATACCAATATTATTCATAACTATGGCCATGGTGGTAGTGGTTTTACATTGTCATTTGGCTGCGCAGAAGCCGTATTGCAATTGATGCCCCTAGCCCCTGAAGGGAAATAAAAGCTTACCGAATTAGTGTACTACCTTTTCAATTCGTGTAATTCGTGTAATTATCTTTAATTCGTGTTATGAAACTAAGAACTGCTGTAAAAGAAGATTGCAAAAGACTATTAGAATTAATTCAGGAATTAGCTGATTATGAAAAAGCGCCAGATGAAGTAGTAGTAACACTAGCTCATTTTGAAGAAAGTGGTTTTGGTAAAAATCCTGTATGGTGGGCTTTTGTGG
>JAAFHG010000235.1 GCA_013297585.1 Chitinophagales bacterium | reverse complement strand
GGATTTAGCTGGTCACCCTACTTTGGCAACGGCTTTTGTTATTTTTAATTACCTCAATTACCCAAAAACAGCAATAGAATTCCATAGCAATAGTGGGCCTTTGTATGTTGTAAATAAGGGTAATGGCTTATTGGAAATGGATTTTCCAAGTAGAATGCCTGAAATATGTAATCAGCCCTTGGCATTAATTGAAGGTATTGGGCATCAACCTTATCAAATGCTTAAAAGTAGAGATTATGTATTGGTATATCACACGCAAAAAGAAGTGGCTGACTTAAAACCAGATTTTAATTGGCTAAATAAAGTTGATACAATGGGTATTATTGCCACTGCACCTGGCGATGATTGTGATTTTGTAAGTCGTTTTTTTGTACCAAATTCTGTTATAGGCGAAGATCCAGTTACAGGTTCTGCACATGCTACCTTAATTCCTTTTTGGGCAAAACAATTAGGCAAAACCAATATGCTTGCTAAACAAATTTCTGAGCGTGGTGGTGTTTTATATTGCGAAAGTAAAGGTGACCGTGTAGCCATTGGCGGTGAATGCGTGCTATATATAAAAGGTAACTATTTTTTACCTTAAAGGCATTAAAAAAAGTAGAAGCTAAAACGATAAGTTTGCAGCTTTCACTTTTATCATTCATTGTATAGTAATGCCTGAAACACAATCTCATCCACTAATTATTTATACTGATGGCTCTTCACGTGGTAATCCTGGCCCTGGTGGTTACGGTGTGGTAATGTTATGGGGTAGCAAACGCAAAGAAATTTCACAAGGTTACCGTAGAACTACCAATAATCGTATGGAATTAATGGGTGTAATTGTGGCGCTTGAAAGTTTGAAGAAAAACGATATTCCTCTTACCATTTTTACCGATAGTAAATACATTGTAGATAGTGTACAAAAACGTTGGCTAGATAACTGGGTAAAAACAGATTTTAAAGGTGGCAAAAAAAACAAAGACCTTTGGATACGCTACTATCAATTATCTAAACAGTTTAAAATCATGTTCGTATGGGTAAAAGGCCATGCAGATAATGTACACAATAACCGCTGCGATGTACTTGCTACCACAGCAGCAGACAGCGGAAACTTAATTGAAGATATTGGTTACGATGGATAGAATATATTATACAATAAATTATATGTAACAATTTTTTTGAAATTGCGTTAATAAACTACAGAAACTAACAGCAATATGCCTTTTCATTTTAGTAAATACAGTGCATTATTATTAATATTTTTTGTACATGGCCTTGTTTATTCGCTGCTATTGTTACGAAGAGGCATAAAAAACGATACGATACACGATAAATGGTTATCGGGCTTTTTGCTATTATGCATTATGTTTATTTGCCCTTGGATGCTTGGTTTTGCAGGCTGGTACGACGGTAGAGACTGTATTGAATGTAGAAATTTTTTATTTTATATGCCATTTCAGCAGGCATTACTTATGGGGCCAATAATTTATTTTTATATCCAAAGTCGCTTAAACCCCAACTTTATTTTTGGCAAAAAAAATTGGCTACACTTAATCCCTAGTATATTGTACAACACTTGGATTGTAATAGTTGCTGTTGTAGATAGAGTGATTTTAAAACGTTATTACTTAATGGATGGCAACAGTGATCCTGACTTTAACACTTGGTATGTGGCCTTAAGTTTAGTAAGTCTGCTAGTGTATTTGCTCTTGAGTTTTAAATATTATCAGCATTACAAAACCATCATTTACCAAGAATTATCTTTTGCAGATGATGTTACATTCAAGTGGATTCGTAACTTTCTAATTGCTTTTTTTATATACTTTTTTTCAAGTCTTATACTTGGCTTATTTGGCTTTTTAGGTGTAGAAGTTAATTACACAGATTCGTGGTGGTATTACTTACTTTTCGGAATCATATTTTATTATATCGCTATTACAGGCTACGCAAACTCTATTATTACAAAAGCCAATTATCAGCTAGCTTTTTTGCAGCAGCAATTACCACCACTGCTGCCCAATACCAATCAAGAATCCGCCATTACAGAAGACATTAATTTTGAATATCTTACAGAGAATACAACCACACATGAAGCCACACAAGCTAATAATAGCGAGGCTTTAGATGTTTGGAAAGCCAAAGTGTTACAAGCTGTTGTTACCGAAAAAATGTATCAAAACCCCGAGCTAACCCTTACAGATTTATCTAAACATTTGGCCACCAATCCTTCTCTCCTGTCAAAGATTATCAACCAAGGTTTTGCAATGAATTTTAACGACCTCATTAATTGGTATCGTGTTGAGGAAGTAAAACAACAATTACAAAATACTGCCAATGCAAACCTAACCATCATGAGCATTGCCTACGATGCCGGTTTTAATAGCAAAGCCACTTTTAACCGTGCCTTTAAAAAAGCCACTAGTAGAAGCCCAAAAGAGTTTTTGGGTCACCAGCAGTAGTAGTTATGTCCAGCGTCTGTGCAGCCTGTACCGAGTTTGCGAAGTATCTACACTTGTACCTCCTGTTTGCTGCGCAGATTTTATCTAAGCGAGTAAATCCATCCTGTTTGCATCATTATTAGCTAGTATACAATCGCAACTATTATCTTCGCTGCATAAATTAATATAATAATGAAAGTTGGTATTTTAGGTGGGGGTCAGTTGGGTAGAATGTTATTACAAGCAGCAGCCAACTATCCTGTAGAAACATATGTATTAGAGAACGATGCCAATGCACCCGCAGCGCATTTATGTCATCATTTTACAAAAGGCAGTATTACAGATTTTGATACCGTGTACAATTTTGGTAAAGGCTTAGATGCCATTACCATAGAAATAGAAAACGTAAATGTAGAAGCATTAGAAGCACTAGAAAAAGAAGGTGTGCGTGTGTATCCTAAACCATCTGCTTTACGTATTATTAAAAACAAAATTGTACAGAAGCAATTTTACCAAACACATCAAATACCAACCTCTCAATTTGTAATTACACAAAACCAGCAAGACTTACAGCAACACATCAGCTTTTTGCCAGCCGTGCATAAGCTTGGTGAAGGCGGTTACGATGGTAAAGGTGTGGAAATTTTACGAGACGAAGCTGCTATCACAAAAGGATTTAATGCGCCAGCTGTGCTTGAAAAAATGGTGGAAATTCAAAAAGAAATTGCGCTAATTGTAGCCATAAACGAAAAAGGTGATACCGTAATTTATCCACCTGCACAAATGGTATTTGACACTAGGTTAAACCTACTTGATTACCAAATTTCGCCTGTAAAACTTGCAGAAAAACTATTGTGGAAAGCCGAAGCAATGGCCATTAAAATTGTACAAGAACTAAAAAGTCCGGGGATTTTTGCAGTTGAATTGTTTATTAATAGAGATGATAATGTATTGGTAAATGAGATTGCACCACGTGTTCATAATAGCGGGCACCACACTATTGAAGCTAACTATAGTAGCCAATACGATATGCTTTGGCGCATTTTACTACAATATCCTTTAGGCAATACCGATGCGATTCTACCATCAGCCATTGTAAATATTATTGGTGAGCAAGGCTTTAGTGGCCCTGCCAAATACCAAGGTTTAGAAGAAGTTTTAACCATGACCAACGTGTTTGTACATCTGTATGGTAAAGCAGAAACAAAACCCGGTAGAAAAATGGGCCATGTTACCATTATTAGCAGCGATTATCAAGATTTAACGTACAAAGCCAATAAAATCAAGCATTTGCTGAAAGTAGTTGCTTGATGTGAAGTAAAATATCAGCTATTTTACGAGTTTTAAATAGCATTAAAATATCCATCTCGCCTTGCTTACATTTGTAGGCTTTACAACACCTATTTATGGTTAAAGAATACGACTACATTATAGTGCTTAAAAAGCCCGATTTTAAAATAATAGATTGGATGAGCCAATTTATGCTCTTGCTATCTATTGGCAGTTTTGCGTATGTGGCTTACATGTCTTTATCGCAAGAAAATGCTTTGCTATCTACTAGTACTGCTTGGCTATTAGTATTTATTTGTAGCCTAATTATTGGTTGGTGGACATTTTGTAAAGGCCAAGTAAAACGTGGCATTACACCCTACTATCGCTTTGCAGTAATGTTTGCAGCTTGGGGCTGGTATGTAATTCCTAACGGCAAATTAGTGACGCTTATTTACATTATTGCGTGCTTTTTAGAAAAGCCCGTAAAAGTAGCGCCAGAGGCAGCTTTTGATGGTGAAGAAATTGCATTTAACAGTTTTCCAAGAAAAACAATTTTATGGAAAGATGTGACTAATGTGGTGTTGAAAGATGGACTTTTAACCATTGATTTAAAAAACAATACATTAATTCAAAAGCAAGTAAACGACCCAGTAGAAAAGCAAATAGAAGACGAGTTTAATCATTTTTGTAAAGAACAGTTGACGAAAACAGTTTAGGAAGTTTGGTAGTTTAATAAGTTCTGAGTTTTGAGTTTTGAGTTCTATGTTTTGGATTACAACTTACTCATTGACTACTGATCACTGACAATTCACTTTTTACCTTTCACCTATTACAATTCACTATAAATGCTCAAAGAATCACCATATATTTTATATTCAGATGGTCAGGGAAATATATTTGAAGATACCAGTTTGTACGCTGTAGGGCGAGCTGGTTGGGATGCTTACCCTGTTGAAGTTGAAGATTGGATAGAACTGCCAGAAGGTGGTAATTTATATGAATTGCCAGGCCGTAAAGGCATTGGCATTGACGTAATTACAGGCGATATGCGCCTGTGCGAAAAAGGTTGGGCCGTTGCAGCATTTATTCCACCAGCGCATACAGGTTTGTTTATTGCAGCTTACGAAACTTTGCCAGATGCACCTACCCTACCATTATTTTGTTACACTGCTGCTGCTTGGCACAACGATACGTTTTATGTAGCTGGTGTAAGAATTGAAGATGACATAAGGCAAGAAGCTATTGGCTACGATGAAGCTAAAATAGCCGCAGGTACTAAAGCAATGTTGGCTGCTTATCCGCACAATCGTTTGGTAAAGCATTTAATGGAAAACTGTTGCATGACGTACACCTGCCCTGCTGCAAGAAATTTAAGCTTGGGTAGATGGGAATGCCCTGTACCAATGTCGCCTGCATGTAATGCCAACTGTATAGGATGCGTATCATTTCAGCCCGAGGAAGAAACCATTACATCACCACAAGATAGATTAACGTTTAAGCCTTCGGCAGAAGAAGTGGTTGAGTTTACAGTACCACATTTAATGAATGCACCTTATCCTTTAATTAGTTTTGGCCAAGGTTGCGAGGGTGAGCCACTGTTGATGTGGGAAACAATACGTGAAGCCATCATTGAAATAAGAAAACATACCGATAAAGGCAGCATTAATATTAACACCAATGGTTCTAAACCCGATGCGGTGAAAGCCTTGTGTGAAGCGGGTTTAAACAGTATTCGTGTAAGTACCAATTCTGCCAGAAAGCATATTTACACACCGTATTATCGCCCCAATAATTACCAGTTTGAAGATGTTCTTGAGAGCCTAAAAATAATGCGTAGTTATGGTGGCTGGGCAAGCATAAACTTCTTTGTATTTCCTGGTATGACTGATAGTGTAGAAGAATATGAAGCGCTGCGCAAGTTGATTATTGACACGGATCTAAACATGATTCAATGGCGTAATTTTAATATAGATCCTGACTGGTATTTAGGCCAAATAGGTGTTGCAGATACAGGCGAAATAATGGGTGTAAAACAATTACAACAGTTAATTAAAGAAGAGTTTCCTCATGTAAAATATGGTTACTTCAATCCACCAATAGAAAGAATAAAAGGCGATTACACTAAAGATTTTGCGCATTAATAAATATAAATTAATTAAATACCTATTAAGTTAGGATACTACACATCATATTTGGTCTTCTTTTCGGGTACATAATCAAGCTGTTCTAGCAAAGCTTCTGGCGTGGGATTTTTGGTAATGCCAACTGCTATTTGAAACAACACTAACCACATTACAATGGATGCAATTAACTCTCCCATTGTTAACCAATAGCCCCAAAACGCGTATACAGCAGCCTTTTTAGGGTTCGATAATTCGTAAATCACTTCTACCCTTTCACCTTCTCGGTAGTTACGAAACAAATAATCTGCATCGACTTGATAAGCCATTTTACCAACTGTAAAACTAGCTTTTGCTACCTGCTTTTGCGAAGCGCTATCTTTTACAACAATAATAGTGGCTGGCGCAAATTCACCATCAAAATAGTCTGGCTGGCGTGAAAACCAAACGTATAAACTAAAAATAACGAGGTATAAAATGCTGATGAATTTGTACATGACTGAAATTATGGTAAAACTAATTGACTGCC
>JAAFHG010000001.1 GCA_013297585.1 Chitinophagales bacterium | reverse complement strand
AGCAGTGGTGGTATCGATTCAGCAGTGGTACTTGCCCTTGCTTGCGATGCCTTAGGTAGCGATAATGTGAGAGCTATTTTAATGCCTTCGCCTTATTCTACAGAGCACTCGGTAAACGATGCTGTTGGACTGAGCAAAAATCTCAACAATCCTTACGACATCATTCGTATTAACGATGTGTATGAGTCATTTTTAACTACGTTGAAACCCATTTTTCAGGATTTGCCATTTAGCCTAGCAGAAGAAAATATACAAAGTCGCAGCCGTGGTAATTTGTTGATGGCTATTGCAAATAAGTTTGGTTACATCTTGCTAAACACCTCTAACAAAAGCGAACTTTCTACAGGTTATGGTACGCTGTATGGCGATATGGCGGGCGGTTTGGGTGTATTGGGTGATTGCTACAAGTTGCAAGTGTATGCTTTGGCTAGGTATATTAATCGTGACAAAGAAATTATCCCTAACCATATTATTACCAAAGCACCAAGTGCAGAATTGCGCCCAAATCAAAAGGATAGTGACAGCTTGCCAGACTATGAAGTACTTGATAAAATTTTGTTTCAATACATAGAAAAACGCTTAGGACCGGTAGAAATTAAAGCACAAGGTTTTGATGCCGCATTGGTAGATAGAGCCATTAAAATGGTAAATACCAATGAGTATAAACGCAATCAGTTTTGCCCCATCATTCGTGTATCGCCAAAGGCTTTTGGTGTAGGTAGGCGTGTGCCAATTGTAGGTAAATATTTAAGCTAATTTACCTTTCACAATATTTTACTAGCAACTTATTCGCTGTTTTTTTATCTTGACGGCAATAAAAAGTAACCATGAAGAAATTGTTCATTATTGCTGCATTAGTAGCACCAAGCGTGTTATTTGCGCAAAAAGAAACCGCCGCCTTCAAAATTAAGGGCCAGTTAAAAAATGTAAAAGATACTATTGATATGGTGTTTTTAAATTACAGTGCAGATGGTAAACGCATTACCGATAGCGCTGTGGTAGTAAAAGGTGAATACGAGTTTGTAAATAGTGTTAAGCTACCAACACGTGCTCAATTATTGGCAAAAAACACAGCGAATAAAACTACTAGAATTCAGCAAAAAAGCGTAGCGACTATATTTCTTGAAGCAAGTAATATTAAAATTCAAAACGTAGATTCTTTCTCAAACATAGTTGTAAAAGGCTCTAAGGCACAAGTAGAATACGAAAAGTTAACGGCTGCTTTAAAACCATTTAACGATGAAATGCAAGCTTTGTACAAAGTTTTTGCAGAGCAAAATAAAAACAAGGATAAAGAGGCCGCTAAAAAAACTGAAGATGCCATTGATGCTTTAGACGATAAGCAACGTGAAGAAGTGTATGGCAAATATATTAACAGCAATCCTATATCACCTATTGGTTTGTACGCCTTACAGCAATATGCTGGTTACGATATTAATGCCGATAAAGTAGAGCCATTGTTTAACCAACTATCACCTGCTGCACAAGCTAGTACTGCTGGTGTAGATTTTAAAGCGAAAATAGAAGTCGCTAAAAAAACAGGCATTGGTAAATATGCGATGAACTTTACGCAAAATGATACATTGGGCAATCCAGTTTCGTTAGCATCTTTTAAGGGTAAATATGTATTGGTAGATTTTTGGGCTAGCTGGTGTGGGCCTTGTAGAAGAGAAAATCCGAATGTTGTAAAAACCTTCAACGCCTATAAAGACAAGCCTTTCACCATTTTAAGTGTGTCTTTAGATCAACCAAATGCAAAGGACAAAAGGATAAAAGCTATTCATGATGATAACCTTACTTGGACCCATGTTTCTGACCTACAATTTTGGAATAATGAAGTGGCAAAACAGTATGGTATTCAAGCAATTCCTCAAAACTTATTGATTGATCCTGATGGAAAAATTATTGCTAAAAACCTACGTGGTGAAACATTAAGCGAAAAGCTGGCAACAGTGTTTAACAAATAAATCTTGTAGTAATAATACTCAAAAGCCGATGCAATTTGCATCGGCTTTTTTAATGGAATAACTTCTTAAAACTAGTTAATAACCATAACCATAAAGGCATTAATAATACAACTATTTGCAAGGCAATACTATTGGTAAAACTGAAGGCTAAAACATTTATAAGCAAGTAGTAAAAAGGGTAAACTATCAGTAATAAACCAAGTAAAACTGAGTCGTAAAAAACACTGCCATTAGTTTTTTGCTGCACCATTTTTTTTATAGGAAAATATAATGCTGCATGTAGTAGAAAGCTAATAACAGCAGGCAATAGTAGCAATATTTTTAGTAGTAATTGATTACTTATTTTAGGCAAAGTAGTTAGCTGATAATTGGCTTGTAAATGTTTTAAATCTGCAATGGCTGTAGCAGGTGAATGGATGAATTGTTTGTGCTTAGCGATGAGTGTTTGCACTAAGGTTTCATTACCATTTGCCAATAACATACCGTTAATTAAACGCTTGGTAAGTAAGCTATTAAACTGTTGAATTTTTTCGCCTTCATTGGCAGTAAAAACAACATCTTGTTTGCTAATAATCTCATCAAAATGAATAATGACTTGTTTGCCAAATTTTGTAAATGAGTTGTAATTAATGCTTACAGGTTGTACACGAAAATAGTCGCTGATGCTTGGTTCATTCCATGCAGTAAATGCAATACGAGCAGTGCCTTTTTTTAAAGGTTGTAATTGCCACTCATGCTTACACAAGCCTTCAGAAAAAATTAGTACAATACCACCTTGTAGTAATATTTGGTGGCAACTTTCAAATGTGTTATCGTTTAATGCTACATATTCACGCCCTTCACTCAATCTATAAATGGGCATTAATTTAAAAGCTGTTAAAAGCTTACTTACCAATGGGTTTTTAAATGCATCGCCTCTTGCCAAATAGTGTACAGGTTGCTTAAATAAACTGCCAATAATAATGGCATCTAAAATTGCATTTGGATGATTACAAGCCAATAATAGCGGGCCTTTGCTTTGTAAAACTGATTTGTTAGACACAGTAATATCGCCACAAAAAATGCGTAGCGCTAGGCGAATAATAACTTGCAATAAAGAATACAACAACGGAACAATGATTTGACTAAAAGTAACTGAAAACAAGTAGTTTAACCGAAAAGTACAAAAAGAATGAAGCGCTAACACTACTTTGTATTTTCTCTGTAAAAATCTTTGTTCTCTTTGCAATTAGTAAAAAATTGTCTTCTTCACAAGTATGTGTTATTTTTACTAAGTTATGGCAACCGAAATCAATCAATTATTTCAATTAGCGGCAGATTATATACAGTTTACCAACGAAGCTATTTTTTTAACAGGTAAGGCTGGTACTGGTAAAACCACATTTCTTAAATACATTAAAGAGAATAGTGGCAAGCAAAGCGCTGTTGTTGCGCCTACAGGTGTGGCTGCTATTAATGCTGGCGGTACTACCATTCACTCATTTTTTCAATTACCATTTACACCATTTGTACCTGGCCCTATCAAGGGCAATTTCGATTTGAATTTTGATGCTAAACCACAATCCCAACGTGAAGCGGTTGTAGATAAACACCATTTGCTAGGCAGAATAAAAATTAACCGTGAAAAACGAGATATCATTCGCCAGCTCGAGTTGCTGATAATAGATGAAATAAGTATGGTGCGATGCGATACCTTAGATGCCATTGATACTGTGATGCGTCATATAAGAGGCCGGCAATATGATGCATTTGGTGGGGTGCAAATATTGCTAATAGGCGATATGCACCAGTTGCCACCAGTAATTCCTAACGAAGAATGGGCCATGCTGAGCCAATTTTACGAAAGCCCTTACTTTTTTAGCAGCCGTGTGGCACAGCAGCAACCACCCGTGTATATCGAGTTAGAGAAAATTTATCGGCAAAGCGACGCGGTGTTTATTGATGTACTGAATAAAGTACGCAACCACAAAATGGATGAAGAAGCAATGACCACTTTGCAAACACGTTACCAACCCAACTTTACTACCCGTGAAGATGATGGCTATATTACATTAACCACACATAATAAAAAGGCAACTGATATTAATCAACATGGGTTACAAAATTTGCCCAATAGATTAATCACTTTTAAAGCAGCAATAGAAAAAGATTTTAGCGATAAAGCCTTTCCTGCTGAGGAAAACTTGCAACTAAAAGTGGGTGCGCAAGTAATGTTTATTAAAAATGATAAAGAAAAGGTGCGTCGTTATTTTAATGGCAAAATTGGCACTATAGAAAAGTTTGATGATGACATTATTTATGTGCAATGCAAAGGCGATGTTGAACCCATAAAAGTTACCAAAGAAAAGTGGGAAAATATTAAGTACACACTCAACCAAACCAACCAACAAATTGAGGAAGAAGTGGTTGGTTCATTTACACAATATCCTTTACGATTGGCTTGGGCCATTACTATTCATAAAAGCCAAGGCTTAACGTTTGAGAAAGCTGTAATTGACGCTGGTTCCGCATTTGCGCCGGGACAGGTGTATGTAGCACTAAGTAGATGTACTAGTTTAGAAGGCTTGGTATTGCAAAGTTTAATTACCAATAATAGCTTATTTACCGATGAACGAATTTTAGCTTTTGGTAAAACAAAAAGTAATGCTGCTGCGCTGCAAAATAACTTATTACTTAGTAAGCAATTGTATCAAGAAAAAATTATAACAGAACTATTTGGCTTTGATAAAGCGGTAAGCCACGTTGAAGATATATTGAAATTATTAGAAGAGCATGGGGGTTCTTTTAATGAAGAAGCTTTGCCTTGGGTAAATGATATTGCGAGCCGTTTACGAAGTGTTCAGCAAGTGGCTGCAAGGTTTCAAATACAGTTACAACAACTGTTTATGGGTAATGATGTATTAGCCATAAATGAACGTGTAATAAAAGCAGCGGCATATTTTTTAGAGCACTTATATTATTTGGTACAAACCTTACCGCAATCGCCTGCGGTTACAGATAGTCGCAATTACGCACAAGAATACTACAACGATTTAAAAGCTTTGTATGCGGAAATTTATACTAAGTTTCAACTCATAAATACTTGCAAAGAAGGCTTTAATATGCAAGTATATCAGCAGCAAAAAATAGGTTTGCAAATTCCTGATTTACAGATAAATGCATATGCTGGTGCTGTTTATAAAAAAGTAGATACACCACATCCTATCTTGTACAAACAGTTACGAGAATTGCGTGATGAACTTTGCACATCTGAAGACATTCCTATTTATTACGTAGCCAATAGTGCTTCGCTGGAAGAAATGGCCAAATATTTACCATTAGATGAAAAAGATTTAAAGCAAATTACAGGCTTTGGTGAAGCCAAAATAGAAAAATATGGGCAGCAGTTTTTAAGCATTATACAAACCTATTGCAACGCTAAAAATCTGCAATCTTTAATTCATGAGAAAAAAGTAAAAAAAGAAAAGAAAGAAAAAGCGACTGATACAGAAAAAATAAGTTCTAGCACACTAACCTTAAACTTACACAAACAGGGGTTATCAGCGGGCGAAATAGCCGAGCAACGCAACCTAGCGCTAAGTACTGTAGAAAGCCATTTGGCACAATTAATTGCTACCAAAGAGGTAGATGTATTTGCAATAATGCCAAAAGAAAAAGTAATGGCCGTGGTTGAAGCTATTGATGCCATTGACTCTCAGGCTGCTGGTGCGTTGATGGCGCATTTAGGTAACGCCTATTCTTTTTCAGAATTACGATACGGCATTAATTACTGGAAGTATTTACAAACACAGAAAACAGTCTAGTTTTCACTTATCGTTTTACATTTGCGCCTTTATGATTATTGCAATCAATACCATACAATTACAAACCAATACCATCAATTTTGATGTTGATTTTTTGGTAGAGCTAATGCTGCACAAGGCTAAGCAAGAGCCAGAAAATAGCTTTGTATTTATTGTAAATGCAGCCGTTGATGCAGAATTGTTACCAGCAAATTGTAAGATTGAACTAGTAAAAAAAGAACCAGTTTCTGCAAGTGGATTATTACTATTTAGTGCGGTTACATTGCCAGCTATTTTAAAAAAAATACAAGCAAATTTGGTAATGCAGTTGGCTGGTTATGGTTGTATTACTGGTAATTTTCAGCAAATTGTTTTTGTAAATACAGCATTATCCACCAAGAGCTTAGTAGTAAAAAAATCATTACAAAAAGCGAGTAATATTATCGTTGGCGCTGAAATGTTGCAGAACGAATTATCAACTAAATTTCAAATTTCAAACCCGATAGCTATCGGGTCTAAACCCGATAGCTATCGGATCCAAATTGTAACTGGTGCTGCACATGGCATATTTAAACCCCTTAACTATATTGAAATCAATGTGGTAAAAGACGGCTATGCAGATGGTAGAGAGTATTTTTTAGCAGTGGCAAGCGCTTTTACGTTTCATGAATTTATCAATTTACTAAAAGCCTTTTCTGCTTTTAAAAAATGGCAAAAGAGCAGCATGAAGCTGCTGGTGCTAGGCCATATTGCAGATTATAAAAACCAACTAAGCGAGAAAATGGCAACCTATAGGTACAGAGAGGATATTGAATTGCTAGAAAGTGAGCCACTAGATGTAGAGGCCAAACTATTTGGTGCAGCTTATACTGTGTTATCGCTTGTTAATCAGTCACAGTATTACTTGCCCATTTTACAAGCCTTTCAGGCAAATGTGCCGGTGATTTGTTTAGAAAATAACAGTTTTAGCAACGCCATTAACAATGCAGTGCTAACCGTGGCAAAAGACGATGTAGAAACTATTGCCAATCACATGAAGTTACTTTATAAAGACGAAAATTTGCGCAGCCAAAAAATAGCCGCAGGCCAAGCATTGTCAGAATTGTATACTTACAACAATGCGTATCAGCAATTGCAGATGGGTATAGCGTCGGCTGTTTTGTAGTAGTAAACGCTTAAAAATCTGTTTAAATACATTACTAAGGCATGCTTATTTTTGCTGTTTCGTAGCAATGATACAGTATGCATATACAAAGCATTTGCCCCGCTGATCTCTCGATTTTCGCAGATAATACCGAAGGTATTATTTTGGTCTGCGTTTATCAGCCGTATCTGCGGGAGGCAAAAAACAAAATAATTTTAAAAACCGACATAATACATGAAATCAACTATTACAGTAGAAGTTACCTTAGATAAGGACAAAGTGCCTGAAAGTATTAATTGGACGGCCACAGATAGCAACGCAGATATGATGCAGAAATCTAAAGCCATGATGCTTGCTTTTTGGGATGGTGAAGACAAAAGCGCTATGCGTATAGATCTTTGGACCAAAGAAATGATGGTAGATGAAATGGCTGACTTCTATTTTCAAACATTTATGTCTATGGCCGATACATTTGACCGTGCCACACATCAACATGAATTGGTAAACGAGATGAAAACATTTGCCAAAGACTTTAATAAAAAGTTTAGAGAAATACAGTTGAAGGAAAACAAAGGATAAATAGATGAAACGTGAATGGTGAAACGTAAAAACGTTTATACTAAAAATAACAATTAAAAAACTAAAATATGAGCTTAGAAGCACAAGTAATGGACTTAATGAAAGATGCCATGAAAGCGAAAGATGAAGGCACTTTGCGTGGTTTAAGAGCGATAAAAGCTGAAATTATAAAAGCTAAAACTGACCCAGGTGCTGGTGGTGTGGTAACTGCTGATGGCGAATTGAAATTATTGCAAAAACTAGTAAAGCAACGTAAGGATAGCTTAGAAATATACGTGCAGCAAAATCGTGCAGACCTTGCTACAAAAGAAAGTGAAGAGATTACGGTAATAGAAAAGTTTTTACCACAACAATTAAGTGAAGACGCATTAAAAGTTGCTGTTGCTGAAATTATTACAACCGTAGGTGCTAGCTCACCAGCAGATATGGGCAAAGTAATGGGTGTTGCAAGTAAGCAATTAGCTGGCAAGGCTGAAGGCAAAGCCATTTCTGCAGTAGTAAAAGAGTTATTGAGTAAATAGAAACAGTTTAAAGTTTATAGTTTGGGGTTATTGATGATTGTTCAAACTTCAAACTATTAAACTATAAACTATAAACTCCTGTTATGCCCATTGATATTTTGTTTTTTATACTAATGTTATCTGCTGCATACAAAGGCTATACACGTGGCTTTATTGTATCCGTAGTATCGTTGGTGGCAATTATTGTGGGTTTGGCGGCGGCTGTAAAATTATCGGCTGTTATGGCTACATGGCTGGGTAAAACCGTAAATATTGGTAGCCAGTGGCTGCCATTTTTATCGTTTATTGCGGTAATGGTAGGCGTAATATTGGTACTACGGTTGGTGGCCAATATTTTACAGAAAAGTGTAGAGTTGCTATTAATGGGCTGGGCTAATAAGCTTGGTGGCATTTTGTTTTACGCCATTATTTATACACTTATTTTTAGTGTGGTATTATTTTATGCAAATAAGTTGGGCATTATAAAACAAAGCACTATTGACGAATCTAAATGTTATGCAATTGTGCAACCAATGGGTATTAAAGTCATAAACGGTATTGGTTATGTAATTCCATTGTTTAAAAATGTGTTTATACAGCTAGAATCATTTTTTAGTATAGTTGGCAAAAAAGCGCAGGTATAAAGCAGCAGGGCTTATTTGTAACTGTAAAACAATAACTTAGCACACACGAGTGTTACGATTGTATTAACTGTTTTTCAGAAACAATTTTTTAATGCTCGTTTTTGCGTTTATTTGTAGCCATTGCTAAAATTCTGCTTGCTTTAGAAAATAAGACATGAGTTATACTATACAACAACAAGAAAAGTTTAAATTTATAGAAGAAGGCGAGGGAGAACCGCTATTGCTACTGCATGGCCTATTTGGCGCACTAAGCAATTTTGCGGATTTAGTAGACCATTTTAAAACACGCTATAAAGTAATTGTACCGTTGTTGCCGTTACTTGAATTGGATATTTTTCACACTACGGTAAGTGGTTTGGCTAAGCATGTACACAGTTTTATAGAAACACGTGGTTATACAGGCATAAATTTGTTAGGTAACTCATTGGGTGGCCATATAGCACTAGTTCACACATTAAAACATCCTGAAAAAATAAAATCATTAACCCTTACTGGTAGTTCTGGCCTTTTTGAAAACGGTATGGGCGACAGTTACCCAAAGCGTGGTGATTATGAGTACATTAAAAAGAAAGCCGAGCTTACTTTTTACAATCCAGCATTGGCAAGTAAAGAATTGGTAGATGAGTTATTTGAAATTACCACCAATCGTTTAAAAGTAATAAAAATTATTGCGCTAGCTAAAAGTGCTATTCGCAGCAATTTGGGTGAAGAACTCAATCAAATAAAGCAACCCACCTTACTTATTTGGGGTAATAATGATACCATTACACCACCATTTGTAGGTAAAGAATTTCATAAATTACTACCAAATAGCGAGTTGCATTTTATAGATAAATGTGGCCATGCACCTATGATGGAGGTACCAGAAGAGTTTAACGCCATACTAGATAACTTTTTAAGTAAATTAACGGTTCCTGCTGAAAAAAATTTGTAGTTCGTTTGTCTATCATTGTAAGCAATCTATTTTTCATGCTAGCATCACAACTTATTCAGCAAACATTTCCTTCGCTACAGCTTACCGATAAGGCAGGCTTTGCACTACAGTTAATGGAGGATTATGATGTACAACATTTACCCATTATTACCGAAGATAAATTGGTAGGTCTTGTAGCCAAAGATGATTTGCTAGATGAAGATGACAACACAACTTTACTTGTACTAGAAGATAGATTTGTAAAAGCAGCCGTTAAAAAAGAGGAGTTTATATTAACTGCGCTAAAGCTAATGGCTGAGTATGAAATCACTGTTTTGCCAGTAGTAACAGATCAGGATGAACTAATTGGTTGTATATCACAAAACATTTTACAACAACATTTAGCAAAGTTTTTAGGTACGCAGGAGCCTGGTGGTATTATTGTTTTAGAAGTAGAAAGGCGTAATTTTTCCTTTGGCGAAATCAGCCGATTGGTAGAAACCAACGACGCATACATTACCCAACTTAATAGCTATACCGAAACTGAAACAGGCTTGGTAATTGTATCTATTAAAGTAAACAAGGTAGAAATTAGTGATATTTTGGCCACGTTTCAGCGATACGATTATGTAGTAAAATATTATTTTGGCGAAGAACAATTTGCCAATGAACTGAAAGAAAACTACAACCATTTAATGGCTTATTTAAACTTGTAATTGTTGCCACATGGGCACCAAAACACAGAAAATATACACACTAATTTTTTCAATATATAGCACTGCAAAGGCATAAACAATGAATATATTATAGAAAAATTTGCCATTATGTGCTTCTGTTGCATATTTACTTAAAATACTTTCGCTTATTTTTAACCCTTTTTATGCACTCATTTCTTTTATTTTTGTCATTCTTGTAAACTAACAAGCTTTTATTTAAAACCTCACAATGAAAAAATTATTACTATTTGTATTGTCTGTTGCTACATTCTCATGTTCTCAAGCGCAGATAGCTTTGTTTAAAAAGAAAAATAAAACCACTACGGTTAAAACCGATTCAACACAAACAACTCAAACCAGTGTACCAAAGCAAAATGTAGAAGTAATTACTACGCCAAAAGTGAAAAAAGATTGGAGTAAAGTAATATTAACTAATAGGGCTGCTGATCATTTTATGATTCAATATGGTAGTGACGCATGGACAAGCCGACCTGATAGTGTGCGCACAAAAGGTTTTAGTCGCCATCTTAATATATATGTAATGCTAGATAAGCCATTTAAAACAGATCCACGTTTTAGTGTGGCTTATGGTTTAGGTATTGGTAGTAGCAATATGTTTTTTGATAATGTAAGAGTTAATGTAAACGGTACAGGTGGTACATTGCCTTTTACAGATGTATCTGCCACCAATCGTTACAAAAAATTTAAATTAACTACTATTTATGCCGAAATTCCGGTTGAATTAAGATTTTATAGCGATCCAGAAAATCCCGGTAAAAGCTGGAAATTTGCTCTAGGCGCCAAAGTAGGTACGTTATTAAAAGCCTATACAAAAGGTAAAGATTTACAAACGGCTAATGGGGTTAGTGTTTTTGGCCCAACTGCAATTGTAAAAGAAAGCAATAAGCGCTATTTTAATGGTACACGGTTAGCCGCTACAGCACGTGTAGGTTATGGTGTATTTTCACTTCATGGCGATTTTAATGTACTTGGTGTAGTAAAAGATGGTTTTGGCCCTTCAATGAATTTGTATTCTATTGGCTTAAGTATCAGCGGTTTATAATTAGCCGCTTACAAATATTTTAAAAGCCCTGATAACACTATGTTATCGGGGCTTTTTTTGAAAAAATTGTTTTACAAAAAATATCCTACTAAGTTTATAGGATACTATTATATTTGCAGTCATAAAATTTATAACTATGAGTTTACGTCTTGGTGATGTTGCACCTAATTTTCAAGCCAAAACATCAATTGGTGATATTGATTTTTACGAATTTTTAGGCAATAGTTGGGGAATTTTATTCTCTCACCCTGCCGATTATACACCTGTTTGTACAACAGAACTTGGTAAAACGGCACTTTTGCAAGAAGAATTTGCAAAGCGTAATGTAAAAGTATTGGCATTAAGTGTTGATGGTGTAGAAAACCATAAAGGTTGGATAGGCGACATCAACGAAACACAACATGTTACAGTAGGCTTTCCAATAATTGCAGATGAAGACAGAGCCATTGCTACTGCATACGATATGATACATCCAAATGCATCAGCAACAATGACTGTGCGTTCGCTATTTATAATTGCGCCAGATAAAACAGTTAAATTAATGATTGTATATCCAGCCTCTACCGGTAGAAACTTTAATGAAATATTGCGCGTTGTAGATAGCTTACAATTAACGGCTAACTACAGCGTAGCTACACCTGCAAACTGGGAAGAAGGTGATGATGTAATAGTAGTTCCAGCTATTAAAACCGAAGATGCAATCGCTAAATTTCCTAAAGGTGTAACGGTAGTAAAACCTTACTTACGCTACACACCACAACCTAATAAAGACTAGTTTTTAATCTTCATTGATATTTTTAGCCGAGCTTCTACAAAGAGCTTGGCTTTTTTGTGCGTGTTAAAACCCTTGCTAGGCTTGTAATTCAGTAAAATTATTTGGTAAAATGATAGATAAAATGGCACTTTAAGCCAATGAAGAAAAATTAAGTGCAAATTTTTTATTGATAATCAACCAGTTGTGAGGGTGCGATAAAAAATACTTGTACAAAAGTTTGTTTTATTCACATAATACTAACTACTTTTGCCGTCCAAATTTAAAAAAGTCCAATGGGATAGCATTGGCAACTTAAACATTTTACAATGAGTAAATTACATTTTACAACCAAACACGCCAACTCGGCTACCGTTACACACAATTGGCATGTTGTGGATGGTACTAATCAAACCGTAGGACGTATGAGTGCAAGAATTGCAGCCGTTCTTCGAGGAAAAAACAAAACTTACTATACACCTCACGTTGATTGTGGTGATTATGTAATCATTATCAATGCTGATAAAGTTGTTTTTACAGGTAACAAATTTCACGACAAAACCTACATCAACTTCTCCGGCTACCCAGGTGGTAAAAAAGAAGAAGCTGCTGAAGATTTAATCAAACGTCGCCCTGAAGTAATTTTAGAAAGAGCTATTAAGGGCATGCTTCCTAAAAACCGTTTAGGTCGCAAAATGATCAAGAAATTATTTGTGTATGCTGGTGAAAAACATTTTCACACTGCACAACAACCAAAAGAATTAAAGTTCTAATTTACAAACCGCCATCCCGATAGCTATCGGGACCAAATTAATATATAAATGGAAAAGCAAAAAAATGCTGTTGGTCGTCGTAAAGAAGCCGTAACTCGTGTTTTCATTAGCAGGGGCGAAGGTAAAATTACCGTTAACGACAAAGATTATAAAAATTACTTCCCTTTGGTTTACTTACAAAACCAAGTAGAAGCTCCTTTAAAAACTGCTGATGCTGTTGGCAAATTTGATATCGTTATCAATGCACAAGGCGGTGGTTTAAAAGGTCAAGCAGAAGCTGCGAAATTAGGTATTGCTCGTGCCTTGCTAGAAGTTAATGCTGAGTTTAGACCAGTGTTAAAAGCTGCAGGTCAGTTAAAACGTGATCCTCGTAGTGTTGAACGTAAGAAATTTGGTCATAAGAAAGCTAGAAGAAGCTTCCAGTTCAGCAAACGTTAATTCTATAAGTTACAAGTATCAAGGTTCAGGTTACAAGTTCTTAAACTTGAATCTTGCAGCTTGAATCTTGAAACTGTAAACAACAATTATAAACTTATAATCTTTATAAAAATGGAAGCTAACACTTCATTACAACAACAACTACTAGAGGCCGGTGTACATTTTGGTCACTTGAAGAAGAAGTGGAACCCTAAAATGTTACCTTACATCTTTGCTGAAAAGAAAGGTATTCATATTATCGATCTTAACAAAACTGTAGATCATTTACAGGAAACTGCTGCTGCGTTGAAACAAATCGCGAAAAGCGGTAAAAAAATCATGTTTGTTGCCACTAAAAAACAAGCGAAAGAAATTGTTACTGAGTGTGCACAACGTGTAAACATGCCTTATGCTACTGAGCGTTGGTTAGGCGGTATGCTTACCAACTTTAACACTGTACGTAAGAGTGTTAAAAAAATGCAGAGCATTGACAAAATGTTAAACGACGGTAGTGCTGAAAGCCTTACTAAAAAAGAGCGTTTAACACTTAGCCGCGATAAAGACAAAATGGAAAAAGTATTAGGTGGTATCGCTCAATTGGGCCGTTTACCAGCTGCTTTATTCCTGGTTGATATTAGCGTAGAGCACATTGCATTAGCAGAAGCAAAACGTTTAGGTATTACTACATTTGGTATGGTAGATACAAATTCTGACCCTAATAAGGTAGATTTTGCAATACCTGCAAATGATGATGCTACTAAATCTATCGCTATCATTACTAACTATATTACTGCTGCAATTGCTGAAGGTTTGGCTGAACGTCAAGCCAACAAAGATGAAGATGATAGCGTTGATGATGGCAACAGCGAAAACGAAGCCAAAGCTAGCCGCTTAGAAAAAGAGGCACAAGCTGAAGGTGGTCGTGGTCGTAGAGGTGCAGGTCGTGGTACTGATGCTCCAGCAGCAGGTGGTCCAGGTGGTGCTCCAAAACGTCGTGTTCCAGCAAACAATAACCGACGCCCAGCGGGTGGTGGTGCTAGATAATATGTAGCTAACCCCAAAAGGGAAAAAACTATCAATTAACTATTTGATAATAATCACAATGGCTGCTGAGTTAAAACTTTGCAGCCATTGTAAATAATAAAATCGCCCAATTTGGGCAGGAGGATAAATTTATGAGCACAGTAGCTATTACAGCCGCCGACATTAATAAATTGCGTCAAGCAACAGGTGCCGGTATGATGGATTGTCGTAAAGCATTAACAGAAGCCAATGGCGATTTTGAAGCCGCTATTGATTGGTTACGTAAACAAGGCCAAAAAGTTGCTGCTAAACGTAGCGACCGTGAAGCAAAAGAAGGTGTAGTAATTGCACAAACTAATGCTGCTAACACAGTAGGTTTTGCTATCACAATTAGTTCTGAAACTGACTTCGTATCTAAAAACGCTGATTTTATCGCTTTTGCTCAAAGCATTGCTGATGCAGCAGTAGCTAACGATGTTAAAAGCGCTGAAGAATTAAACGAAGTATCTGTAAATGGTGCTAAAGTATCAGAATTAATCAACGATAAATTAGCATCTATCGGTGAAAAAATTGGTATAGCACGTTTCGAAAGAGTAGAAGCACCTTACGTAGCTTCTTACATTCACGGTGCAAACCGTATGGGTGTATTGGTAGCTTTAAATAAAGAATCTGCCGAAGCTGGTAAAGATGTTGCAATGCAAATTGCTGCGCTAAACCCAATTGCTGTAGATGCTGCAAGCGTACCTGCTGATGCTATTGAAAGAGAAAGAGCGATTGTAGTAGATACTATGAAAGCTGACCCTAAAATGGCTGGTAAACCAGACGAAATGGTTGCTAAAATTGCTGAAGGTAAATTAAATGCCTTCTTTAAAGAGCAAACATTATTGGCTCAAGCATTTGTAAAAGATGGTAGCAAATCTGTAGAAGATTACTTAAAATCTGTAGACAAAGACTTGAAAGTTGCTTCTTTTGTAAGAGTTGCTTTAGGTTAATTAAAATAGTAGCTAGTTATAGAAACAGGTCGTCAATTAATTTTGATGGCCTGTTTTGGTTTATGTCGCTCTATTCTGTTTGTTAGTAAAAATTATTGTTGCTGTTGTAAATACTGTACATGAATGACTAAAAAATTATACGTAGTGGCTCTATAGGGCTACTATGTTTCTATTTTGGGTGTTACCTGTTTCAATGTTTATAATGCAGTAAATACAACAAAATCACAGGCTATATTCACTTCTCACCAAAAATATATTACTATATGAAAAAAGTTATTCTAGCGTTTGTTTGTATTGCAGGTTTTGCTTTGGTAAGCTTTGCCCAAAATACTACTCCTGCCAAAGCCGATGTAGCAGCACAAAGAGCCAGCAGTCTTGACCAAATGGTAAGTGCATCAAAAACGGCAGGTTTAGATGAAAAACAAATAAATAAGGCAAAAGAAGTGTTAGAGAATTTATATAAAAAGCAAGATGAAATTAAAAGTGATACCACTTTAACGACTGAAGCAAGAACTAAAAAATTAAAAGATGCCAATGCTGATAAAGATTGGAAATTGCAATATGCAATGGGTGATAAATGGCTAGCATATGTAGAAGCTCGCAAGAAAATGGCTGCTGAAGCTGCTGCTAAAAAACCATAAAATAATCACACTTTTATAAAAACAGGTCGTCAAAAACTCTTTTGACGGCCTGTTTTGTTTTATACAGGTTGTGTTTATATGCATTTTTTTTGGTTGTAAATACCATAAATGAATAGCTATTCAACAAATTGTCAGCTTAATCTATAGAGCATAAAGTGTATCTTTATTTTAAAATGCTTTACAAAAAATCCTTAAGTGTATCACACATAAATGAATTTACTAACCGTAGCTACCAACTCAATACATAATAAATTATTAAAATATAATAATTGGTAACAGGCTGATGTTTATGATTTTAGCACTGACAGTATATTTTGGAACAAGGCATGCGTCATCACAGTAGCTAAAGCATTGGTAAAAACACCCACTACAGGTTTATTGTATTTACTTCAAAAAGAAACGCAGATGTTATGTATTTGGGAGTAAGAATGGGGTAATGAGACACCAACAGCATCAGAATTTATAGAGTATTTTATTGGAGAAAGAGGCTTTACAAATACGCAAGGTGTAGATATAGAGATTGAAAAACTTTGGCAGAAATATACCGCCACTATCACAGGCATTATTACAGCAGAGGCTTTTGAGTTTTGCAAAAATGAAGTACCTCAATAGCTAACTGATATACTTAAAAAAGAAGAAATAGTGCAAGCTTTTAGCTTTGGTGATACATGGGATGAGCAAAACTTTTTAATTGAAACTCAAACACAATGGGTTTTATTTCATTGGTCATCGGCTGCTTAATATAAAATGTATGTTCCTTGCGTTATATTAATCCGTTATCTTATCATTGCCTAGAAGCAAAATATTTTCTATCATTGCTGTAACTTTATTTCTGTAGCATCGTATCACAAAGTACATAAGCAACATTTTTCATCACCTACTGCTGTTATGACTGAGAAAGACTATAATCAATGTGTTAATTTGTACGCAGATAATGTGTTTCGCTTCATCGTAAAAAACTTACGCCATGAAGAGGATGCAAGAGACGTAGTGCAATCTGCCTTTGAAAAGTTATGGCGCAATAGAGAATCGGTAGAGAATGATAAATGCAAAAGCTACTTATTTACTGTGGCCTACAACCAAATGATAGATCACATACGTAAAAACAAACGCGTTACACTACAAGAAGAATTTGGTGAAGAAACAAAAGTTGGTGTACAAAGCACTAATAATCATACAAAGCAAGTATTAATGGCAGCATTAAATAGGCTTAACGAAACGCAAAAAAGCTTAGTAATGTTGAAAGATTATGAAGGCTATAGCTACGAAGAAATAAGTAAGATAATGGATTTAACAGAAAGTCAAGTAAAAGTGTATTTACACAGGGCTAGGCTAGCTTTAAGAAACTATTTGGTAAGCAGAGAGAATGTAATGTGATGATAATATAAGTAGTGTAATTAGTGAAATTGCATTTGAATTTGTAACAAAACATTCGTGTAATTAATTAGAATTCGTGAAATAAATAAAATGATAAACAGAGATAATTACGAAGAGTTTTTTTTGATGTATGTAGATGGTGAACTATCTACTACTGATAAAGAAATGGTTGAGGCATTTGCGCAACAACACCCTGACTTACAGGAGGAGCTTGCTATGCTGGAACAAACCGTATTATTACCTGAAAATGACCTTGTATTTACCAACAAGAATCTGCTTTTTAAACATGTAGGCAACGAGATTACCACCACCAATTACGAAGAGAAGTTTTTATTATATATAGATGATGAATTAGCCATAAATGAGAAAGCCGAAGTAGAAACTTTTGTATTACAGCACCCTCAATTACAGCAAGATTTCACCATTTTACAGCAAAGCAAATTACCAGTAGAAGTAATTACTTGCCCTAATAAAGAAGGCTTGTATAAGGAAGAGAAAAAGCGTAGAGTCATTTACATGCGTTGGTATGCAATGGCTGCAGCTGCGGTTGTAATGGGGTTAATTGCTACAGTGTATTTTATAGCGCCTAGCGGCAAAAATGGTACAGAACCCTCATTGGCTAATAATACAAAAACACCAGCCACAATTACTAAAGAAAACGTACCAAATAATCCTACTGTTGTAGAACCAGCTACACCTATAGCAGTAGCGCCTATAAATGAAGCAACGGCATTATTGGCCAATAATAAAAAAACGGCTAAAAATAAAGTTGCAGTAACCAATGCTGTTGAAATTGCTAAGCCAGAAGTTGCAGTTGCTGTAACAAAAAAACCTTTTAAAGATGGTGCACAAGAATTTTTAGAAAATCCCAACAAAAATCCTGAAAATAATATTGCTAGTACTGTAACAAATTCTGTTACTAATCGTAACAATAATAGCACTGCAAAAAACGATGTAATAGATGAACCATCACCATCATTACCAAAAGTTATTAATGCTTTAAATACTACCAATACAGCTGCGCAGCAGGTAGTGTACAAAGAGCTTGATACCAATAGCGATGATAAAAGCTTGCTAGTAGGCTCAATAGAAATTAATAAAGATAAATTACGTGGCTTTCTACGTAAAGCATCTAAACTATTTGGCAACAAGCAAAAGAGCGATGATGATACTAAATCATCCCTTGCAATCAACAAATAATCATTTAAAAAACATTAGAAAATGAAACAATTAAACGTATTAGCAGCCATGCTATTGGCTAGCACTATGGCCTTTGCTCAAACCGACAGTACAAAAAAAGAGGCTGCGGTAGATACTATTAAAGTGGGCAACTTTGTAATTATAAAAAAGAACAAAACCACTGCACAAGACACAAGTTACAACATTGGTAAAAATGGTAGCAGGGGCAAAAACAACATTACTATTAATATTGGTGGTGGCGATAGTAAGAAAAAGAAAACCAACGTTAGTACCAATTGGTGGATAATGGATTTGGGTTTTGCCAATTATAGAGACGAAACAAATTATCCTGCTGCGCAAGCTGGTGGCTATTTAAAGCAAGTAGGTAGCAGTGCTAAAGTAGATGCTAATACCAATAGCTTAAACACTGGCAAGTCTAGCAACTTTAATATTTGGTTTTTTATGCAAAAGCTAAATGTCTCTCAGCATAAATTAAATCTTAAGTATGGTTTAGGTTTTGAAATGTATAATTTTAGATACGACCGCAGCTTAAGCTACCGTAAAGATCCTATACCTTTTGCCCTTAACGATACCATTGGGTTTACAAAAAATAAACTATTTGTAAAGTATTTAACGGTACCGTTTATGGTTAATTTTCAACCAAATCCAGATAAAAAGCGCAGTTTTAGCCTAAGTGCAGGTGTAAGTGCAGGCTATTTAATAGGCAGTCGCAATAAGCAAATAAGTGCTGAGCGTGGTAAAGTAAAAACAAAGGGCGATTTTGATTTAAACCCTTGGCGCTTGGCCGCTGTAGGCGAAATTGGTTTAGGTCCTGTACGATTATATGGCTCATATAGTTTTAATAAATTACACAAAGACGGTACGCAAATGGATCAATATCCTTACTCAGTAGGTATTAGATTTAGTAATTGGTAGTAAATAATGTAGCGTTAGTAAGTAATTATTGGCCAATAGAAATTGATTCTATTGGCCAATTTGTTTTTGGCGTTCCCGCTTGGGCGGGTCGGGCTTTTCGTTTCTTCCCGATAGCTATCGGGACTCACCGCTTGCAACGGTTGTGGGCTATGCACTGCAATCCCTTACATATGTGCATCTGTATAAGTACCTGTAATCCTTAAATTATCTTTAAATCTAAAAATTTAACACCGTGTAAATAATCTTTTCCCGAAATTCACGTTAATAAAAAAAATTAATCCCCCAAATGAAGTCACTGCGCAATCTATTTGTATTGCTATTTATTTTAGCAGCTACTACCTCATTTAAGCATTTTGGTGCTACAGGTAAAGATGATTTTTATGTAATTATAGATAAAAGCGACTACGAGTTAAAAGTGTACGATGCAGCTAACAACTGGCTTGTAACCTACCCTGTGGTTTTTGGTAGCAAAGACATGGGCGATAAAATGGTAGAAGGCGATAGAAAAACACCCGAAGGTACGTTTCATATAGTTGCAAAGCGTCCACATGCTAAATGGGATAGATTTATGGCAATTGATTATCCCAATGCAGAAAGTTATCAAAAATTTAATGAGCGAAAAGCCCAAGGTATTATACCTGCTAATGCTAAAATAGGTGGCTCAATAGGCATACATGGTACATGGCCACACGAAGAGTTTGCTGTAGACCTATATCAAAATTGGACCATGGGCTGTGTAAGCACCAAAAACGAATACATAGATAAGTTATTTAAAGTATTGCCTGTAGGTACAACAGTTACAATTCAGCGATAACTTAATACTTCATTCGTTCTGACCAATTAAGGTTTTTAGGTAAATCGCTTCTGCTAAATTCTATATGAATCACACGCCTTTGAGCTTGGTTGGTAGTTTTGTTAGAAGTGTGTAATAGCAACGGTTTCATAAACATAATGCCACCCTTTTTTACAGGACATATTGCTTCTGTTTCTTCATCCCAATTAATAGTTTCAGGCCTATAAATACCTTTTAAGTGCGATTGTGGAATCACTTTCAATGCACCATTGTTTGCATCAGTATCATCTAAATGAATGCGAATAGTAAAGTTATCTTGCAAAATGGCAAGCGGTGGCTGTACTGCAAATTGGTTTTGCTTTGTCGTCCACGGGCTAAAGCCTAGCAAGTCTAGTTTTTTATCTACAGAAATGGTTAAATCTTGGTGGTAAGCTACAAACCAATTTGAAGCCGAGGGTTTATCAAAATAGATAGACTTTACGACAAAATAATCATTACCAAAGACCTCTCTAATAATAGTTGTAAATGAGGGCGTGAATATTAATGGTACAACACTTGGTACTTCTTTTAAAAACTGCCTAATGGCAAATAAATCAGCCGTTTTTCTAAAAGTAGCTTTATCACTATCTATTTGTTCAAGCACCTGTAGTAATCTATCAATTTCAGCATTACTAAACGCAGATGCTACAGTAGCAAAACCTTTATTGGCAATGGTTGCGGTAATATCTTGATAGTTACACATCTTGCTTTGAGCTTACCCAATTCTAGTAATATCTGCACCTAAGTTTTTCAATCTTGTATCTATATATTGATAGCCTCTATCTATTTGCTCAATATTCTGAATAGTACTTTTACCCTCAGCACTTAAAGCCGCAATTAGCAATGCTTGACCAGCTCTAATATCGGGGCTACTCATAGTAATACCACGCAATGGATATCTTCTACCTAAGCCAATAACTGTAGCACGGTGAGGATCACAGAGTATAATTTGCGCCCCCATGTCTATCAATTTATCTACAAAAAACAAGCGGCTCTCAAACATCTTTTGGTGAATTAATACACTGCCTACAGCTTGTGTAGCCACTACTAGCATAATGCTAATAAGGTCTGGTGTAAAGCCTGGCCAAGGATGATCATAAATTGTTAAAATGCCCCCATCTAAAAATGTAGCTACTTCATATTTATCCTGTTCAGGCACTACAATATCATCACCTTGTATTGAAAATTTAATACCCATTTGGGCAAACTTATCTGGTATTACACCCAAGTGTTGCACACCAGCGTTTTTAATGGTGATATTGCTTTGTGTCATAGCTGCAAGACCTATAAAACTACCCACTTCAATCATATCCGGTAGCATGGTATGTTCAGTACCGCTAAGTGTTTCTACACCTTCTATCACCAACATATTACTACCAATGCCAGTAATTTTTGCACCCATTCTATTCAGCATTTTACATAGCTGTTGTAAATATGGTTCGCAAGCTGCATTATAAATAGTAGTGATACCTTCGGCTAAAACGGCCGCCATCAAAATGTTTGCGGTACCAGTTACTGATGGCTCGTCAAGAAGCATATATGCACCGTATAACTTTGGTGCGGTCAGCTTAAAAAAGTATAACTGCTCGTCATACTCAAACTTGGCTCCTAGTTTTTCAAAACCAATGATATGTGTATCCAACCTACGTCTACCAATTTTATCGCCACCTGGTTTGGGTATATAGGCTTTTTTAAACCTTGCTAGCATAGGACCAGCAAGCATTACCGAGCCACGTAGTTTACCGCCCTTATTTCTAAATTCTTCAGAGGCTAAATAATCTACATCAATCGCATCTGCTTTAAACGTACAAGTATGGCGGTTTATTCTATCCACTTTTACACCCATATCTTGCAATAGCTCTATCAATAGGTTTACGTCTACAATGTCTGGTATATTGTGTATGGTAATGGTTTCTGAGCTTAATACAACTGCACTTAATATCTGTAACGCCTCGTTTTTAGCACCTTGTGGTGTAATATCGCCTTGTAGTTTATTGCCTCCTATAACTTGAAATGATGCCATGATAAATGGTTAAAAAAAGTTGAGCGGTAAATGTAGTAAGTGGTGTTTGTATTGAAGTAAAAACTTGTGGTATTTATGTATTGAATAGAATTTTGGTAAATAATTTTTTATTGGCTAACAATTTAATTATCTCAAACTTATTCGGCCTTTTAATAGCCAAAAAGTCACTAATTTGCTGCTTATACCATTGTATAAAATCATATTGTTCATGATGTCTGATAAATTTAAAAAATACGACACATTTTATTATAAAAAATTAATACATATTTATTTTATAATAGCAACTATGGTTGGATGTAAAGAAAATTCAACCTACAAATCTCTAACTATAAAAGAATACTTTGTAGTAAAAGACTCAGGTGTGCAATCTGCAGGTGTAAAAATGATTCCTGTAGAAACCCCAATTGGTACCTTTAAAGTGTGGACTAAAACCATTGGCAATAACCCCAAAATCAAGGTGCTACTGTTGCATGGTGGGCCAGCCATGACGCACGAATACCTTGAAAGCTTCGAGAGTTTCTTCCCACAAGAGGGTTTTGAAATGATAGAATACGACCAATTAGGCTCTTATTATAGCGACCAGCCAAAAGACAGCAGCCTTTGGACCATTGACCGCTTTGTAGAAGAAGTGGAACAAGTGCGTAAAGCACTGCAACTAGATAAAGACAATTTCTATTTGTTGGGTAACTCTTGGGGCGGTATGCTAGCCATGCAATACGCCCTCAAATACCAGCAAAATCTCAAGGGCTTAATCATTTGTAACATGATGGCAAGTTGTCCTGACTATGGTAAATACGCCAACGATGTTTTGGCAAAACAAATGCCACCAAAAGTATTAGATACCATTAGAGCCATAGAAGCGAAAGGCGATTTCAAAAACCCTAAGTACATGGAGTTATTGTTGCCAAATTTTTACAACCAACATCTGTGCCGCTTACCAGAATGGCCAGATGCTGTGAACAGAGCTTTTAAACATGCCAATAACGACATTTACACCATGATGCAAGGCCCAAGCGAGTTTGGTGTAGGCGGTCGTTTGGCTAATTGGGATATTAAAGCAAGGTTGCCAGAAATTAAAGTGCCTACGCTTACGGTAGGGGCTAAGCACGATACGATGGATCCTGAACACATGAAATGGATGAGTACACAAGTACAAAATGGGCGTTTTTTATATTGCCCAAAAGGCAGCCATTTGTCTATGTGGGATGATCAAGCACACTTTTTTCCCGGCGTTATCGACTTTATAAACGACGTAAACAACGGTCAGTTCAAATAGCGAAATTTCAAATCCATCACTTTTACACAGCCATTCATCATTTTTATTGATGAGTGGCTGTTTTTTGTCTACACAATCATTAGCTTTAGCCTTCATCACAAAGCAAACTGAGTAATTTATGAGAAAATTGAAGCTATTGCTTTCGGGGCTACTGTTTACATTTTTGCTACAAGCCCAGGAAACATTTCCAGTTAATGGTATTGCAGATAAAAGGGACGGCTGTTACGCCTTTACCAATGCAACCATCGTTCAGTCATCAACATCTACTTTACAAAAAGCCACACTAGTTATTCGTGATGGTAAAATTGTAAGCGTAGGTACTACGGTAAGCATTCCTAAAGATGCGATAGTGATAGACTGTAACAATAAGTTTATCTATCCGTCATTCGTAGACATTTATACCGATTACGGCGTAGCTACACCACAGCGTCAGCTAGGTGCAGGTGGATTTAACTTTAATGCGCCAGCGCAAATTACCTCTAACACCAAAGGTGCTTACGCTTGGAATCAAGCTGTAAAACCAGAAACCGATGCGGCCAAACTGTTTACCATAGATGATGCAAAAGCAAAAACTTACCGTGAAAGTGGTTTTGGTACGGTATTAACGCATGTAAAAGATGGTATCATTCGTGGTAGCGGTGCAGTAGTTACTTTGGCTAATACAGAAGATAATTTTGCATTGCTAAAAGAAAAAGCATCAGCACACTATTCTTTCAGCAAAGGCACTTCTACACAAAGCTATCCTAGTAGCGTAATGGGTAGCATCGCTTTGTTGCGCCAAACATACTTAGATGCACAGTGGTACAAAAACAAGCCTGCTACAGAAGGTATCAACCTATCATTACAAGCATTCAACGATTTACAATCTTTACCACAAATATTTGAGGCAGAAGATAAATGGGTTGACTTACGTGCTGATAGAATAGCCAAGGAATTTGGTGCGCAATACATTATTAAAGGTGGCGGTAACGAATACCAACGCATAAAAGAAATAGCAGCTACAAAAGCAACCTATATCTTATCGTTAAATTACCCACAAGCAATGGATGTTGAAGATCCTAACGATGCAAGATTTGTATCATTAGCCGATATGAAACATTGGGAACTAGCAGCAACGAATGCGGGTGCGTTAGAAAAAGCAAACGTCAACTTCTGTTTAACTGCTGCTGACTTACGTGACCCTAAATTGTTTTTAACCAACTTGCGCAAAGCCATTGAATATGGTTTAACACCTACAAAAGCTTTTGAATCAGTTACTAAAACGCCTGCAACATTATTAGGCATTTACGATAAAGTAGGCAGTTTAGAAGCGGGCAAATTGGCGAACTTCTTAATTACTACCGATAGCATTTTCTCTGAAAAAGCATCTATCCTAGATAACTATGTTCAAGGTAAAAAATACGTAGTAAAAGCAGATGGCTGGAACGATATAAAAGCAACTTACAACCTAGTAATCAATGCACCAAGTGGCGCTATCAATTATACATTAGATGTTAAAGGCGCTGCCGCAGCATCTGTAATTGGTAAAGACACACTAACACCAAAATTCAGTTTCGATGGTAAAATTGTGAAATTGAGTTTCTCACCTGTAGCACCAAGAAGAGGCGGTGGCTTTGGTGGTGGTAATGCTGGTGCTGCACCAGCAGGCGGTAGAGGCAACTTTGGCGCAGCAGCTACACAGTTTCGTTTAAGCGGTATTGCCAATGGCGATGTTTGGAGCGGTACAGGCGAAGACACCGCAGGTAACCGTGTTACTTGGACAGCTTCTTTTGTAAAAGCAACGGTAACAGTTGATAGTGCAAGAAAACGTCCTACACCGCCTTTGCGTTTAGGTAAAGTAACCTTTCCTTTCGATGGCTATGGTAACGAAGAATTGCCTAAGCAAGAAACCATGTTGATTAAAAATGCAACGGTGTGGACCAACGAAAAAGATGGTAAACTAGAAAATACAGACGTATTGGTAAAAGATGGTAAAATTGCCAAACTAGGTAAAAACCTATCTGCTGATGGTGCCAAACTAATTGATGGTACTGGCAAGCACTTAACAGCTGGTATTATTGACGAGCACTCACACATTGCCGCTGCATCTATTAACGAAGGTGCACAATCTGTAACATCTGAAGTAAGAATTGCAGACAACTTGAATCCAGAAGATATTAATATATATCGTCAACTAAGTGGTGGTATTACTTCTTCTCATATATTACATGGTTCTGCAAATACTATTGGTGGTCAAACACAGTTAATAAAACTACGTTGGGGTGCTAATGACGATGATTTGAAATTTAAAGGTTGGGATGGCTTTATCAAGTTCGCATTAGGCGAAAACGTAAAGCGTACGACATCGCAAACCAACAACCGTTTTCCTGATACAAGAATGGGTGTAGAAGAAGTTTTAAACGATGCATTTGCTCGTGCTGTTGACTACCAAAAAGCGATGAAAATTGACCCTAAAACACGTAGAGATTTAGAGTTAGATGCATTGGTAGAAATCATGAACAAAAAGCGTTTCATTACTTGCCACTCTTATGTACAAAGCGAAATCACAGCAGCTATGCGTGTGGGCGATAAATATGGTTTCAAGTTCAACACATTTACACATATACTAGAAGGGTATAAAGTGGCTGATAAAATGAAGCTTCATGGTTCTAGCGCCTCTACTTTTTCTGATTGGTGGTACTATAAAGTAGAAGTTACCGATGCCATAGCTTACAATGCTGCTATTATGTACAAAGCAGGCTTAAATGTTTGTATTAATAGTGATGATGCAGAAATGGCACGTCGTTTAAATCAAGAAGCTGGTAAAACCGTACGTTATGGTGGTGTACCAGAAGAAGAGGCTTTGAAAATGGTAACCTTAAATCCGGCAAAAGCATTGCATGTAGAGGATAAAGTAGGTAGCATTAAAGTAGGTAAAGACGCTGACTTAGTATTGTGGAGCGATAATCCATTAAGCATTTACGCAAAAAGCTTATATACTATTGTAGATGGTACCGTGTATTTCTCTAGAGAAAGTGATGAAGCCGCTAGAAAGAAAATTGCAGCAGAGCGTAACCGTTTAATTTCAAAATTAGGTGGCGAGAAAAGAGCAGGTACGCCTATGAGAGCACCTGAACCTAGCTGGCAATACATTTTAAGTTGTGGCGATCATGGGCATCACCATGGTTTAATTACGATAGACGAACAAGAAGGCGACGATACCAATTAATCATCTACTAAAGAACTAATTATGAAGAAAATATTGTGTTCATTATCTGCCATTGTATTACTAGCAGGTATTGCAACAGCGCAAGAAGTGGTGTATCCTGCACCAGCTTTTAAGGGCAAACTATACATTACCAATGCCACCGTACATATAGGCAATGGTCAGGTGGTAGAAGGTGCCACCGTAGAGGTAAACAATGGCAAAATTGTACAAGTAGCTACAACCGTAACGCCAGCTAGTGGTGCTAAAGTGGTAGATGGTAAAGGCAAGCACGTCTACCCAGGTTTAATATTGTCATCTACCGACCTTGGCTTAAAAGAAATAGCCAACGGTGTACGTGCCAGTAACGATTATGCCGAACTAGGCGATTACAACACCAGTATACGTTCTATTACAGCCTATAATACCGATTCTCGTGTAATTAATGTACTACGTTCTAATGGTATTTTATTGGCTAGTGTTACACCGCAAGGTGGTGTTATTAGCGGTTCATCTACTGTAGTACAATTAGATGCCTGGAATTGGGAAGATGCAGCTTACAAAATGGATGGCGGTATTCATGTAAATATGCCAAGCTTTATAAGCCGTGGTGGTAGAAGAGGTGGCGGTTTTCGTGGTTTTGGTGGCGCTGCTGGCGAAACTATAGACCCAAACAAAGCAGCTTTAGATAAAGTAGAAGACATTAAATCGTTTTTTACACAAGCTAAAGCCTACTTAGCCGAACCTACACATGCTGCTACCAACTTAAAGCTAGAAGCAGTAAGAGGTTTGTTTGAGAAAAAGCAAAAACTATTTGTACACGCTGACCAAGTAAAACAAATGTTAGTAGCTATTGACTTTGCAAAAGAGTTTGGCTTTAACATAGTAATAGTAGGTGGTAGCGAAAGTTTTTTAATAGCCGATTTGTTGAAAGCTAATAATATACCGGTAATATTAAACGAGCGCCACGAGCTGCCTGCAACAGAAGATGATGATATAGACCAACCATTTAAAACACCAGCCGTATTGCAAAAGGCTGGCGTATTGTTTTCAATTAACGACGCGTCAGATAATACCCGCTACCGTAACCTAAGCTACAATGCTGGTACGGCCGCTACTTATGGTTTAACCAAAGAAGAAGCCTTATCTGCCATTACGCTAAATGCAGCTAAAATACTAGGTGTAGATGCTACTACAGGCTCACTAGAAGCAGGTAAAGATGCCAACATTATAGTAACCGATGGTGATATACTAGACATGAAAAGCAGCAATGTAGCCTACGCATTTATACAAGGCCGCCAAGTAAGCCTAGATAATAAACAACTACAACTGTACGAAAGATACAAGTACAAATACGGTATTAAATAGTACAACAGTTACAATACCTTTTACAAAGCCGTTACACAGCCATGTGTAGCGGCTTTTTTCTGTTAATAATACACCCAAGGCTTAAATTATGACAGCCTATATGTGAAGGCAAAGTGAATGCTCAATAGTAATAGTCAATAAACAATTATTGTTGGGTTTTAGAGATTGTTAGCATTTGATAATTGGGAAAAAAGTCATTGTATTACTTCAATTGTGCTTTAAGTATAGTTCAAGCGCCTTTAAAGCCCCATGCTTTCTGCCGCCTTGTCTTTCAACTTTTTGCGTATGTTATGCATCTTACTATATTGCCTATGTTTGTTATTGCTTACTTAAAATAAATGAGATAGTGTAGCTGATGGCTTATAAGAAAACTGTTATTACGCTCAGCGAGTTAAACCACAAGAATTGTAAAAAAGATAAAAAATGACAAGTACAGCACAAAGAGCAGAATTACAGAATAAAATTTGGAGAATAGCTAACGATTTTCGTGGCTCGGTAGATGGTTGGGATTTTAAACAGTTTGTGTTAGGAACATTGTTCTATCGCTTTATTAGTGAAAACTTTACCATTTATATTGAGGGTGGCGATGATAGCGTTAATTACAAAAACTTAGCTGATGATGTAATAAGCCCTGAAATAAAAGACGATGCTATTAAAACGAAGGGGTATTTTATTTACCCAAGTCAATTGTTTGTAAATGTTGCTAAAACAGCCAACACCAACCCAAATCTTAACACAGACTTAAAAGCCATTTTTGATGCGATTGAAAGTTCTGCCAATGGTTATCCGTCTGAACCCGATATAAAAGGCTTATTTGCTGATTTTGACACTACAAGTACAAGGCTTGGTAATACTGTAGAAAGCAAAAACGAAACCCTAGCCAAAGTTTTGAAAAGGGTTGAAGAACTTGACTTTGGCAATTTTGAGGAAAATGAAATAGAACTTTTTGGCGATGCCTATGAATTTCTAATTGGCAATTATGCAGCTAATGCAGGTAAATCAGGCGGTGAGTTTTTTACACCTGTACACGTGTCTAAACTTATTGCACAACTTGCCATGCACAAGCAAGACAAGGTAAACAAGATTTACGACCCTGCGGCTGGTTCTGGTTCGCTATTATTACAAGCCAAAAAACACTTTGATGACCATATTATAGAGGAAGGCTTTTATGGGCAAGAAATAAACCATACTACTTAAAACCTTGCCCGTATGAATATGTTTTTGCACAACATTAATTACGACAAGTTTAATATTGCCCTAGGTAACACCTTAATTAACCCACAGTTTGGCGATGACAAACCTTTTGATGCCATTGTTTCTAATCCCCCTTATTCTATCAACTGGATTGGAGACGGCGACCCAACATTAATTAACGATGACCGCTTTGCACCTGCAGGTGTATTAGCACCAAAATCTAAAGCCGATTTTGCTTTTGTGCTGCATTGCTTAAGCTACCTTTCTAGCAAAGGAAGAGCCGCATTGGTATGTTTTCCTGGTATATTCTATCGTGGTGGTGCAGAGCAGAAAATAAGAAAGTAGTTGGTAGATAACAACTTTGTAGAAACCATCATTGCTGTTGCGCCTAATTTGTTTTATGGCACTTCTATAGCGGTTACATTATTGGTACTTTCTAAAAAGAAAACCGATACTAAAACCCAATTTATAGATGCTAGTGGCGAAGCCTTCTTTAAAAAAGCTACCAATAACAATGTGATTACAGATGATCATATTGAAAAAATAATGGGCATATTTGATAGTAAGCAAGATTTGGATCATGTAGCAAAATGTGTAGATAATAATGTGATAGCTGCCAACGATTATAACCTATCTGTAAGTAGTTACGTAGTGGCGAAAGATAATAAAGAGACCATTGACATTGTGCAATTAAACGCTGAGATTTCAAAAACCGTAGAGAAGATAAATGCCTTACGTGCAAGTATTGATTATATTGTAAATGAAATTGAAAATGTCTGAATCAGGATTGACAGAATGAAAGGATGAACAAGATGATTAAATGAAAAAAAATCCTGTAAATCCCAAAATCAACTAAATCCTGATTCAGGCAATATAAAAGATAAACAAATAAACAAATGGTTATTTCCATTTTGGAAACAACCACCCCAAACGGTGCTATTGAAAATAAAAAATAGAACAAATGGAAAAAGCTACCATTATAACATTAAATAAACGATTTGAAGAATACGCCTACGAGCAAGATGGTGTAGAATATTGGTTAGCACGAGAGTTGCAAGCGCTTTTAGGCTATGCAGATTGGCGTAATTTTTTAAACGCTATTAACAAAGCAAAAGAAAGTTGCGAAACCACTGGTGAAGCGGTTTCCAATCATTTCGTTGACGTCAACAAAATGATAGAATTAGGCAAAGGTGGGAAGCGAGAAGTTGACGATTTTATGCTTACCCGTTATGCCTGTTACCTAATAGCACAAAATGGTGACCCAAAGAAAGAGCAAATTGCTTTTGCACAAAGTTATTTTGCTATACAAACCAGAAAACAAGAGCTATTGGAAGAACGCATACAGCTAATGGAGCGTTTGCAAGCTCGTGAAAAATTAGCAGCTACCGAAACCGAATTGTCAAAAAACATATATGAAAGAGGGGTTGACAATTCGGGTTTTGCTAGAATAAGAAGTAAAGGCGATTGGGCTATGTTTGGTGGCTACAATACCAGCGATATGAAACGCAAATTGGGCATAAAAGACAACAGACCTTTAGCAGACTTTTTACCCACCATTACCATTACAGCCAAGCAATTAGCCACAGAAATTACCAATTTTAACGTAAAGAAAAATAACCTAAACGGTGAAAATAATATTACTACTGAACACGTTAAAAACAACCAAGATGTAAGAACCCTTTTAGGCAAAAGTGGTATTAAGCCCGAAGATTTACCAGTAGAAGAAGATATTAAAAAACTAGAACGCAGGGTAAAAACCTTAGACAAGGAAATAGCCAAGAAAAACCTAAAAGGTAAACCATGAGTTATTTAAATACATTATTACAAGGCGTGGAAGTAGTCTGAACCATGATTTTTAGGATTTAAAGATTAAAGGATGAAAAAATGTCTGAATCAGGATGCTCAAGATTAAAAGATGAGCAGGATTAAAGTAACTAATCTTACAAATCCTACAATCAAGCAAATCCTGATTCAGACAATATAAAATGTCTGAACCATGATTTCAGTGATTTATATGATTAGCATGAAACAAAATCAAAACAATCACAAAAATCAAACAAATCATAGTGCAGACAATATAAACAATGAAATAAAATGAGCTATTTTGAGTCACAAAAAACAGGCTCAACAATTAAAAATTTAGGACTAAAAGCATTAAGAACTTTCCAAATCCCCATACCACTCTTGGCCGTACAAAAAGAAATTGTTCGTATATTAGACACTTTTACAGAACTTACAGCAGAACTTACAGCACGTAAAAAACAGTATACTTACTATCGTGAGCAATTGTTAAGTTTTGAAGAAGGAGAAGTTGAGTGGAAGACTTTTTGGGAAATAATAATAAAATCTTATTCTGGAAGCACTCCGTTAGCAGGTAATCCTAAATTTTATGAAAATGGAACTATTCCTTGGCTTCGTACACAAGAAGTTAAATTCACTGATATAAACTATACAGAAATGTTTATCACTGATTTTGCTTTAAAACAAACATCGGTAAAATGGATTCCTTCAAATTGTGTAATAATTGCAATGTCAGGTGCTACAGCTGGACGTTCAGCAATAAATAAAATTCCTCTAACTACTAATCAGCATTGTTTGTGTTTGGAAGTAAATCAAGAAAAAGTAAATTATAGATATGTTTTTCATTGGGTTGGTTTCAACTTTGAAAATATAAAAAATATGGGGCAAGGTGCAAGAGGCGATTTAAATTCAAGTATGATAAAAAACTTCAAAATCCCAGTTCCTTCTCTCAAAGAACAAGCACGCATCGTTTCTATCTTAGATAAATTTGATACGCTTACTACTTCCATAAGTGAAGGGTTGCCAAAAGAGATAGCGCTACGTAAACAACAGTATGAACATTATAGGGATAAGTTGTTGACATTTGTCTGAACTATGATTTTTGTGATTTGCTTGATTTTTATGATTATTCATGGCAATCACAAAAATCAAACGAATCATAGTTCAGACAGCAATCACAAAAAATCAAACAAAATAGTCTGAACTATGATTTTTATGATGGTTATGATTCGTCTGATTATATCCAAGGCAATCACAAAAATCAAATAAATCACAGTTCAGACAACAACAAATCACAGTTCAGACAAATGATAAACGAACAATATAAATATTCTGCATTAACTTCTAAAATTATTGGTTGTGCTATGGCAGTGCATAAAACCTTGGGCAATAGCTTTACTCATTTAGTAATTATTGGTTTTTTAAAGATATTCGTGATTGCTTCGCAATTCAAGAAGTCATTTATCAACGTGCATTAGAAATTGAAATGCAACTAGCAGGTATAGCATTTAGCAGAGAGTTTGAAATGCCCATTTTTTATCGTGAACAACAAATAGGCACACGCAGGGTAGATTTTTTAGTAGAAGGTGTTGTTTCTGTTGAGTTAAAAGCCATCACAAAATTAGAAGATGTGCATTTTGCTCAAGCCATTAATTATTTAGAGGCCTACAATTTGGAAATTGGTTTACTAGTAAATTTTGGTGAAACAAGTTTAAATTTTAAACGGCTGAATAATAAAAAATTCAAGTCTTAACTATGATTTTTGTGATGTATGTGATTGTTATGATTAATCAATGAAATCATACTAATCAAACAAATCATCGTTCAGACAATTAACCATCAACTATGAACAAGGTTTCTATACGTTTTTTTGATGATAGAGAAGTGCGTGCCATATGGGACGATGAAAATGCCCAATGGTGGTTTAATGTTATAGATATAGTTGCTATACTAAACGAGCAAAACGATTATACAAAAGCGAACAATTATTGGCGTTGGCTAAAACGAAAACTAAAATCAGAGAACAATCAACTTGTGAGTGCCACTCACGGTTTCAAATTTGTAGCCGCAGATGGAAAAAAGCGTTTGTCCGATACGCTAAACAGTGCAGGTGTTATTGAATTGGCAAAGCGCTTTCCCAATACTAAAGCAATGAAATTTTTGGATTGGTTTCTTTACAGCGATACAAGTATTGACGGGCAGAGTAAGAAAAAAGCATACACCCTTTTTGAAAGTAATCTGATTAATGAATTTGAAGTAGGCACAGCGAGAGGTTTGCAACAAATACATGCTTATTTATTTGGTGGCTTATACAGTTTTGCAGGTCAAATACGGCAGAAAAATATTTCAAAAGGAGGTTTTCAATTTGCAGTATCCCATTTTTTAGGCGGCACTTTAAAGCAAATAGAAGACATGCCAGAAAATACCTTTGAAGAAATTGTAAATAAATATGTAGAGATGAATATTGCCCACCCATTTATGGAAGGCAACGGCAGAAGTACCCGAATTTGGCTGGACTTAATACTGAAAAAACGCCTAAAAAAATGTGTTGATTGGAGCAAAATAAGCAAACGTAATTATATGAATGCTATGGTGCTTAGCCCAACAAAAAGTAATGTACTGAAATCATTTTTGCAGAATGCACTTACCAACAAAATAAACGACCGTGAAATGTACATGAAAGGCATAGATTACTCCTACTATTACGAAGAAGAATAATAACAAGTAACGTTATGACATTGTATAATACCATTGCAGAATCTAACAATTTCATTGTACTAGACAAGTACACCAAATACTCGGTTTTAAATGAAGCAGCGGCTGTATATCAAACAAAGGCAGCACTAGAACGTGAGTTTATACAAGACTTAACCAACCAAGGTTATGAATATCTAACTCATCTTTCTTCTATTGATGCCATGCTTGGTAATGTAAGAGTACAATTACAAGCATTGAACAACATGCAATTTACTGATAGCGAATGGGTGCGTTTTGTAGAGGAGTATTTAGATAAACCAAGCGATAATCTTGTAGAAAAAACCAGAAAAATACATGATAACTATATCTACGATTTTGTGTTTGATGATGGGCATATTCAAAACATTTACTTGGTAGATAAAAAGAATATTGCACGTAATAAAGTACAAGTAATATCACAATTTGAACAGAAAGGCACACATGATAACCGTTATGATGTAACTATTTTAGTAAACAGCTTGCCTTTGGTACAGGTAGAACTAAAAAAGCGTGGGGTAGCCATTAGAGAAGCATTTAATCAAGTGCATCGCTATACCAAAGAGAGTTAGGTATTAAGGGGGCTACTTATATTTTGTTACACTAGTTAGCATTAGCCAATATCTCTTCCTCCTCTAGCACATTGCAGCCCCATTTACACAATTGGTTTAAAATAGGTATTAATCGTTTCCCTTTTTTGGTAAGGCTATATTCTACTCTTGGTGGTGCTTCAGGGTAAGCCCTTCTTTCTACTATGCCATGTGCTAGCAATTCCTCTAGCTGTGTGGTTAATACCTTACGAGATATATTGGGTATCATCGCATCTAATTGCCCGAAGCGCTTAGGTGTTTTATCAAGCGAATAGATAATTAATGGCTTCCACTTGCCACCTATAATATGCAATGCAGCAGTCAACGGGCATTTATTTGGGTTATCTAATTTCATGTTAGTGACTGTGTTTTCAAGTTATTGTTACTATTGGGTAACTAGTTTTTTGTGTTACCAAATAGTTATTTGTTACAAATGTATACTATCGACTGTTACTTTGTGTAACAATCAAACAATTAATCATGAAAAAAGTAGTATTTATTACAGGAACAAATAGTGGTTTTGGCTGGTTAGCCACACATTCGGTAGTAGCATTAGGCCATACTGTATATGCCACCATGCGTGATACAAAAGGTAAAAACGCAGCTAAAGCAGCTGAATTAAGTGCTGTACCAAACGTGACTGTACTCGATGTAGAAGTTACCAATACAGCATCTGTTACTAGCGCTATTAACACCATTATTGAAAAAGAAGGCAGACTAGATGTGGTGGTGAATAATGCGGGCTATTTTGGTGGCGGCTTGGCTGAAAGCTATACTGTTGCCGATGTACAAGACATGTTTAATGTGCATGTATTTGGTATTTGGGCAAGTATTAAAGCGGCATTGCCTACCATGAGAAACCAAGGTGAGGGTTTAATCATTAATATTTCAAGTGGCTTGGGTAGATTTTCAGCACCGTTTATGACAGTGTATAATGCTGCAAAATTTGCTGTTGAAGGGTTAAGCGAGGGCTTACACTATGAAGTAAGACCACTAGGTATAGATGTGGCTATTATTCAACCGGGTGCATTTCCTACTGATATTTTTGGTAAATCAAAAACTGGTAGTGACACAGCAGTGAGCGCAGGTTATGGCGACTTAGCAAGTATTCCTGAAAAAATTGGTGAAGGCATGGGACATTTGTTTGAAGCTGTAAAACCAAATCCACAAGATGTGGCAAATGCCATTGTAAAACTGATTGAAACACCAAAAGGCGAAAGACCACTACGTACCGTGGTAGACCCTGCTACTGGTGCTTTTACTGAAGTGGCTAACAAGGCTGTAAAAGAACAATACGACAACTTTTTAACTGCATTTGGTATGCAAGATTTGCTAAAATAGGGGTATCACAATGCTTTAATTATCATGTTTTAAATCTGATAATTGCCGAACCTTGTTCGGCAATTTTTTTGTGTGAGGCTTAGACACGTTGCTTACTTAGAGTCATTTGCAACTAAGCTTCTACACCCTAACATACCTATTTGTCTATATCCATCCCATTTGCGTCATCCGTGCTCCTATTTCTGCATGTCACATTCACACCTTACATTTACCAAACAACATTTTTAAACTAACAGTTATACCATGGCAAAGCAAATATTTATCAATTTAGCAGTGAAAGACGTGCAACAATCTATGGACTTTTACACCGCATTAGGCTTTACGAACAATCCGCAGTTTTCGGATGATGCAGGCAAGTGCATGGTGTGGAGCGACAACATTTTCGTAATGCTGCTATCACACGACAAGTTTAAAACCTTTGCCACTAAACCAATAGCTGATACAAAATCTGCTTTGGCAGGGCTATTCTCATTAAGTATGGATAGTGTAGAACAGGTACACCAAGTAGTAGATAATGGCCTTAAAACAGGTGGTATAGAGCCTGCTGAGTTTAAAGATTATGGCTTTATGCAACAGCGAACGATTGAAGATATGGATGGCCATACCTGGGAAATATTTTTTATGGATATGAGTAAATTTCCTGCGGGGCAAGCGACTGAATAAAAGATTGCAGTGAGTAGCTTACAAATTTTGTGCTATGCCAAAGCTACTAACCTTTAATACAAGCTGTTGCTAGTGTAGGAGCGCCAACTTTTAGTAAATAAACGTTTAAGGTAATGATATATTTTGTTATATTGCCTTAAGTATTAATTGCTGTAAGGATTGTATGCGAAGGTGTAAAAGCAAACTAGGCTAAGTGTGGTAAAGATTGAGCAATGGGGCAGCCTGATAGATAGCGTTGAATTTACTGTTTTAGCAAAGGCAGTATCTTAATAGGTATTGATAATCATCTTTCAAACATAGCCATATGAAATCAAACATCAACCGTAGAGGTTTTTTGAAAACTACTGCTTTCGCGTCTGCCTTTTTTATTGTACCTCGCCATGTATTGGGCAGAGGTTTTATTGCCCCAAGCGATAAACTCAATGTCGGTTTTATTGGTTGCGGCAAACAAAGTCCAGGTTTAATCAACAGCTTCTTAAAAACCAATCAGGTAGAATTTGTTGCTGCATCAGACGTATTTCAGCAAAAAACAGAACGTTTTATTACCAACGTCAATAAGTTTTATCAAGCGCAAAACAATACAGACAGAAAAAGCATTAATGCTTATACCGATTTTAGGCAGCTACTAGAACGTAAAGATGTGGATGCAGTGATTATTGCATTGCCCGATCATTGGCATGCTGCCGCAGCGGTAAGGGCTTGCGCCGCTGGTAAAGATGTGTATTGCGAAAAGCCACTATCATTAACCGTAGCAGAAGGAAGAGCCATGGTGAACGCTGCTCGAAAACACCATCGTGTTTTTCAAACAGGTAGTATGCAACGTTCGTGGAACGAATTTAGACAAGCGGTTGAATTGGTACGTAACGGCTACATTGGTGATGTTACAGAAGTAAAAATTAATGTTGGCGGACCACCGAAAGATTTTGATTTGGCTAGTGAAACTGTACCAGATGGATTGGATTGGCAAGCATGGTTAGGACCTAACACGATAGAAAGACCTTATCATAAAGACCTAGCACCTACCATTGAATATGAAGCAAAGATGTGGCCCAACTGGCGCAACTATAAAGATTTTGGCGGTGGCAGTATGACCGATTGGGGTGCGCATATGTTTGACATAGCACAATGGGGCTTGGATATGGATAATAGCGGCCCTGTTAAACTTACTTATCCTTCTGGTATTGCCAATGCAAAAGATGGTTTAGTGTATGAATATGCCAACGGTATTAAGATGACCCATCAAACAGTGAAAGGCAGCCAATCTTGCACTTTCGTTGGTACAAAAGGTGAGGTATATGTAGCAAGAGGCGTATTAAAAACAACGCCTGATGAATCTTTAAAAACCAAAGTGATTGGCGACAATGAAATACGTGTTTATAAAAGCACCAATCATTATCAAGATTTTATTGATGCCATTAAAAAAAGAAGCCAACCTATCTGCGATGTAGAAACAGGACACAGAACAGCAACGGTTTGTAACATTGGCAATATTGCCTACCAGCTGCAACGTAGTTTACAATGGAATCCTGCGAAAGAAAAGTTTATAGGTGACGAAGAAGCTAATATGCTGTTGCACAGACCAATAAAAAAAGAGTGGAAAGTGTGACGGGTAAGATATGGGAACACTGATGACAGAGCCCCCTGTAATCCCCCCGAGGGGGATATTTGGATGGATAAGCACAGATTTTAAGGTTAAGTTGTAATATGCAATAGTCAATGTACAATATTCAATACACAATGGTGGTTGATGTTTTAGAAACATAGTACATGCGGTAGCTTTAAAATGTATTTGGTACTATATACTAGTGCTTCAACTGTGCTTCAACTACGCTTTAAGTGTGCTTCAAGTGCCCTTCAAGACAATTGGGTAAATACAATAAAATTATTTTTTATATGTACGATGTGGTCATTACAAAAGCGTGCCATTTCATGAAAAAATTAATTCTAATATCATTCATCATTTCGCTTTCGCAAATTGTAAATGCACAGGCAAGTATTGAAAAAATTAAAATCCCGAAACTTAAGGGTGACTTAAACTGTTTTTACAAATCAAAATATTCTGAAGCAGAAAGAAATCGTTTCTATCCATTTAATATTAGCACTACCATTAAGATAGTCTCTTTTCGATATCATAGACTCAACTATCCAATAAAAGGTGACAGCTTACTAGTGGATAGTTTAATTGAGATTAAAACATTAACAAAAGCACATAAAAGCAAGCTAACAGATATTCTTTATAATAATTTCTACAAGCAAAAGCCAAACTATGGCTCAATTACGCAATGTTTTTTCCCTAGAAATGCAATACTCTTTTTTGATAAATCTGGTAGGCTAGTAGAAAGTATTTTATTATGTTTTCATTGTGGGAATTTTAAGTTAAGCTCTGATAAAGTTGCATTTGGTGATAAATGCACGCAAAAAGTAGAAAAGCTTAGAAAGCTTTTTGTTGAGTTAGGCTTAAAGTTTGGAACTGATAATGCAATTATTGAATACCCGGGTGAAGATTTCATTAATGAAGGAATTTTGCACTAGATGCACCTACTCGCAATAGGACTTCTGCTTTTTCTCTTTAACTTTTGTAGCTCATATTTCTGTTGTTTATTTCATCTGAATTCGCGAATGCTGAGCATTTCTTGAAACAAAAAAGTTACAAAAAAATTCAAGGCTGCATAGCGCTGCGGGCAAAAGCTGATACAGCGCTATAGCGAAGAAGCTTACTATGGTCTTTTGGCTGTTTGTTGGGCTTAGGCTTATGAATGGCTTTTGTATTTTACTGTGCATCTTCGCTATGGCTGCTTTGTATCTGCTTTTGCTAATCCGCAGCGCTATGAGGCCAAGTGGGAAATTTTAGTTTGATAGGCAACTATATCACTTTTACAACCACTTTACCTTTGCTACGCCCTGTTTCTACATACGTCATTGCCTCGTTGGTTTGCTCAAAAGGAAAAACTTTGTCAATAACTGGTTTAATAATGCCTGCTTCTATCAGCCTTGTAATCTCTGTAAGCTGTTTTCCCTCAGCTCTCATAAACAGAAATTTAAAATTCACATTTAGCTTTTTTGCCTTTCTTCTTACAGACATACTCAAGAGGCTCATTAATATTTGTAAATGAAAGCCTAAACCTGATGTTTTGGCAAATTCTGGTGTTGGTGGGCCTGTAAGTGATACTAAAGTGCCACCAGGTTTTAATATTTTCAAAGAGTTTTCAAGCACTTTTGCTTCTCTATTGCTATGCAACACCACATCATAATCCTTTAAAATTGTAGCAAAATCTTGTGTTTTATAATCTATCACTAAATCTGCCCCAAGGCTTTTAACCAAAGCTGTATTTGCAGCACTAGTTGTAGTAGCAACAAATGCCCCAAGGTGCTTTGCCAATTGAATAGCAAATGTACCCACACCACCAGAACCAGCTTGAATGAATACTTTTTGCCCCTTTTTTAAGTTTGAAATTTCTACTAATGCCTGCCAGGAAGTAAGCCCAACCAAAGGAATCGATGCAGCTTCTTCCATCGAAACATTGGTTGGTTTTAAGGCTATATCTTTTTCATTAATGGCAATATATTCTGCAAATGTGCCTATTTTATAATCTGCAGGTCTTGCATACACCTCGTCACCAACCTTAAACTGTGAAACTTTTGATCCTATTTTAGTAATTACGCCTGCCATATCATGCCCATTTATAAAAGGCGTTTTGTATGGTAGAAATATTTTAAAATCGCCGTTTTTTATTAGGCTATCAAGTAGGTTTATTGCGGTAGCATTAATCTGAACTAGCACTTCGTTTTCTGTTATGTTTGGCGCTGCTACCTCGGTAAGGTGCAATTTTTCCTTTTTACTATATTGTTTTACAATAAATGCTTTCATGGTATTGATTTTAAAATTTGTTAATATTTTTGATAATCGAATTTTCAAATGTTTTGTAGGCAAAATGTTGTATTGCCAAAAACAATGAAGCGCCCTTACCTACAGGATGATTAAACGTTGGATTCTTGTCCTCTACAAGTTTTATAATCGTATTTATTACAGGTGTAGGTTCTGCTGCTTTTTCAACCAAATCTTTTGCAAATTTTTCTAATTTGCCTCTATATGCATTATAGTCACTAATTCTTCCTTGTGCTGCCACCGAATTATTGATAACATTTGTTTGAAAAGCCATTGGCTCTACCATTGCTACTTTTATATTAAACTCGTGTAGTTCAAAGCGTAAAGCTTTAAAGTATCCCTCTAATGCATGCTTTGATGCGCCATAATAGGCACCACTTGGAAAATTAAGTAAACCCATGATAGAACCTATGGTAATAATTTTCCCAAATTTTTGTTTTCTTAAATAAGGCAACAACTCATTGGTAAGTTTTATTGTTCCCCAAAAATTTGTTTCAAGTTGTCGTTTGCCTTCTTCTATGCTTGTTTCCTCTGCAAGCCCCGATAAATAAAAACCCGCATTGTTTATCAAAACATCTAATTGAGCAATGTGCTTAAACAGCTCTTTGCCAAAAGCATTAATAGAATTATCATCTGCAATGTCTAAAGCTAGCATAGTAAATGGCACTTTTGTTTTTTGTGGATTACGACTTGTGCCAATAACATTGTAGCCGCTTTGGTGTAGCTTGGTTGCCACTAGCAAGCCAAAGCCCGAAGAAGCCCCGGTAATTAAAATAGTTTGTTTCATTTTATTGTTTGACTGTTAATTAATAAATTTGCTTGCATTTTGCAAGTGCAAATATATAAACCACTTTCAAATTGCAAGTAATTTTTTTGAAAAATTGTAAATAGACAAATGGAAACAGTAAAAAAAAGGTCTGAATGCCCTATCAGTTGTTCGTTAGATGTATTTGGTGACAAGTGGTCGCTACTAATAATTAGAGATATGATGTTCTTTAATAAATCAACTTATGGCGACTTTTTAAAATCGGCAGAAGGTATAGCCACCAATATTTTAGCATCTAGATTACAAGCACTAGAAGAAAACAAATTGATTGAAAAGCTACAACATCCTAGCAGCAAGGCAAAAGTGTTGTATAAACTAACCCAGAAAGCAATAGACCTATTACCAATAATTGTAGAAATTCATTTGTGGGCAGAAAAATATTTTGCCATTCCTGAAGAATTAAAAGTATTACTAAAAGAGGCTCAAAAAGATAAGAATGAGTTTATAAGTACAACTACGAAGCAATTGCAACTACAGATTGGATAGGAACACGGATGATGCAGACCCGATAGCTATCGGGTAGAGGGATAAGCACTGATTTTACTTTTAGTAGCTGTAACTTATGTCTTGAAACAAAAAAATAACAAAAAAATTCAAGACTGCATAGCACTGCGGGGAAAAGCTGATACACCACAATAACTAAGCAGCTTATTTTGCAATGCAGACTGCTTCGTTCCTCGCAGCAGTGACGGTAAAGGGCTTTTTTAGTAACAAAACTGTTTATCTTCGCTATGGCTGCTTTGAATCATCTTTTTGCTTAGTCGCAGCGCTATGAGACCGAGATGGGTGGCGGAAACTTAATTCAATAGAAAGATGCTACTCATTTATGAGTAGCATCTTTCTATTGAATATGTATAAATGGTTTACTAATGCTTAGTTTGCAATCAAATGCGAACGTCGTTTATTCAAGAATTATGCAACAATTATCCCCAAAAAAGTATATTCAAACAAAAGCAAGGTCTTTACCAATATATAAATGCTTAATTAATAAAGATTGGGAAGAAAGCCAAATAGCAAGTATAAATGTTTTGCGTAAGCATGTAAATGGTAGGGTAACGGCTGGCATGTTTTTAATTGACTTACTATGCCTTGGCGTTAAAGACACGTTTTATTTTTTTAATGTAGATGAAGCCGAAGTGCTGGAACGATACGAAGGCTTTATGCATGAATTTACAGAAATCGACTATAATCTTGCACATAACATTGTTTATGCAGGTCACGATTTTGCAAGAGAGTTTAATATTGAACCACACCCAGAGTTTGAAATTTCTAAGTATATTTTAGAAGAAGATAATGATGAAATACCGTTAATTGATATTGCAGTTGGTGATGAAGATGGCGACCCAAATTTGCTTGTTGATAATGCTAATCAATTTAGAGATGCCCTTGCAAAATTGAAGAAGTATGCTGGTGAAGGCAATTACACATATACTGTAATAAACGAAAATGGCATAGACGATATAAACGAAAACGATTTGCTAAATGAATTTGAGAATGGCGCCATTAGCGATTATGCCTTAGGTGATATTACACATGAAACGGTTAGGGATATTAGTTTTCAGAATTTATTGTTAAAGGAAGAAGTTGAAAAACGTACATTTCTAGAGCAGAATTATATTATGCTTGAATTGCAATTGAGGATATTGCGCATTACACAGCCAGATTATGTTACGTTGGAGGATGAATTTGACGATATAAATTATGATTTAATTGATAATGCTATAGACAAACCACAAAGTGTAAATGATGAAGCCTACTCGCTATTTGAAGAAAAATGGCACGAAATACAAGCATTTGTTGCAAAACAAGGCGATGTATTTGATGCAGCAGTTGCGGAAAAGCTAGATGCCTATTTTAATGCCTTGCTTGCCGAACACAGCGATAATGTACAAATAGTTAATAATGTTTTAGAAAATATAAATGCAACTGAAAAGCCAGAACTTTATAGAGAAGTAATCGGTTTATTGCAGCAACAATCTGATAAACATCCCTTGGCATTGTTAGCAATTATAGCACGTAAATTATTTGAAAATGAGGCAGATGTTGTAACTTATAAGTATGTATATGAAGCAAAAAATATTACCGACTTGTTTCCTAAAACAATAGCCTTTACACTTTCAGAACTCAATCTACTTTTCTTAATTAAATTACTGTACCACCTTAGAAAAAAGGAAACAAACTACGTTATCTACTATTATGAATTATTAAGCGAAATTGGCATTGAGTCAATAATTCTTACAAATACATTACCAACAATTATAAATGAACTTAAAGCCGTTCATGCATTGTTTGAGGAAAATGAGTAGGTGGTATTTTGCGCTTCTGCCTATTTCGCAAATACAAGTTAAAAAAAGCACCTCAAGTGTAACAACGTATCATATTGTATGGCGGAAATAGCATCTGCTTTATCTCTACTGAGATATGTAACAAACGAACACTGCAAAAAGTAAAATATAAAGCAGAAAAGGCTACCCGTTACCGAGCAGCCTTTTCGTATGTTGTATATCCTTCTAATCGATAAAATCGTCCAAACCCGATAGCTATCGGGTCCAAGTTCAGACAATTTTAATAATCTATCACCTGTTCTTCAATCAAGCTAGGTATTTCTCGCCACTCGTACTGCTGTGTGCGTAGCTGTGGTTTAAAGCCTGCTTCTGAAATAGCTTCTTGTATACTTTTGTAGGTAAATCTATGTGGCGCACCTGCAGCACTTACTACGTTTTCTTCTAGCATAATGCTACCAAAATCGTTGGCGCCACCATGTAAGGTTATTTGTGCAGTTTGCTT
>JAAFHG010000500.1 GCA_013297585.1 Chitinophagales bacterium | reverse complement strand
TATTATTAGCAACTGCTAATTCTTTGCTCCAAAGCACATCATCAAAATTTCTTACTGTTAAAAGGCAAGCTTCTTTTTCGCCTCTATTAGTAATCGTTGCTTCGTAGTTGCCATCCTTTGTAGGCACAATATTTAGTGTATAACCATGTGCCTCTAAAACTGGTTTAAACGGCAGTATTTGTTTGGTGCCATGGTTATTCATTTCTATGGTATAATTATCATTTGCCGAAGGCACAAATACAACATCTGCAATGCCAGCAATATTGGTTGTGGCATTGCCTATTACTTGTTGATTGTTTTTTAAAACTACTAAGTTACCGCTCACAGCATTACTATTAATATCAGTAATAGCTATAGCCACATTATTTCTTACACCTTCTACAAAATGCCCGCCCTCTGGGTAAAATGCTGCTTTTAATTGATTGCCCTCGTGACGCAAATGCAGCCTTACTTCTTCAAAATTGGTGTCGTTTTCAAAAATGATATTTGCTGTAAGGCTGTGGTCATCAGCTAAATCTGGATAGGTAAATGACATGTGAGCCTCACCAATATTATTGGTTGCAAATCCTTTTTGCCTTATTAATTTATCACCATCTAGCAATTGGTATTTGCCTTTAATATCTTTTACAAATTCATTGTCCTGTTTCAGCCGTACCAATACTTCCACATTGCCACCACGCTTTAAGTGTGTACTATCAATCACGTAAGCTTCTGCCTGCCATCTTTTTTTATTTCTGCGTATTACAATAGGTTGTACAAATGCATCATTTTCACTAAAGTTGAGCATCCTATCTGTGTAGGCATAAAAGAAATAATTACCATCTTTTAAGGTGTCTGGTATTGGCAAGTCGCCATGGCTTCTTATGTCGTACATTAAAAATTCGGCCTTAGCAACTACTTGTTTTTTATCATCGGTAAGGCGCACATATAGTACTTTGCTATCTACCACCGTACCAGCAAGTGTGTAAGCTTTAAACCATATTTTCTCTGTAGGTGTATAAATATTTTTATCGGTATGAACGTACAAGGTTGTTGTAGGATGCTCTTGCAGATACGTCCACAGTTTTTCCTTTAGTGATTCTATAAAATCAGGTACAAGTACAAAAGCAGATGTAATACATGTCACAATTATTACAGTTACTAATGCAAAACGTTTTCTCATAAATGCAATCTGAGTATTTAAGTAGTGAAAGTTATTGCATAATGCTATACAGTGGTTCACGTTGCCGTAATTATTTGTAGCTAAGCTGTTGCTTCAATTCAGCTTTTGTCCCGCTTTTCGTTGCAAGTCCTCGCTGCCACCTTTCAGGCTGTCAGCTGTGGGCTTTTATCTCATTTCTAATTTTTTTATTTGGCTTCGATGAGTGCTTCGCAATTCACTGCAATCGGGGCTAGATTTTCGGCTATAGTTTTTCAATTTTGCATCTGTAAATTGGTCATATTTACTTCAAATTCCTAACTCTAAACCAGCATTATTACATTTGTAACTAAACCTGTGCAGCGTGAATACCACCAATTATCAAATTAAGCTAGAACATTTTGAAGGACCTTTCGATTTGTTATTGTTTTTCATAGAACGTGATGAGCTAGATATTTATAATATTCCAATCACAAAAATCATTAAAGATTTCTTAGATTTTATTCACATACAAGAAAAATTGAATATAGAGTTAAGCAGTGAATTTATTCTTTTTGTTTCTACCTTAATGCGCATTAAGGCAAAGCTATTATTGCCTCGCAAAGAAATAGATGCATCGGGCAATGAAATAGATCCACGTCAAGAGTTAATTGATAAAATACTAGAATACAAGCGTTTTAAAGAAGCATCGGTAGAAATGGCCGATATGGAAGCAGTGCGCATGATGATGGTGAAACGTGGCAACTTGCAGAAAGAATTGGCATCAATTGGTGAAGAAAGTGGCGAAGGCACTGAGATACAAACCATTACCATGTTTAAGCTAATGAAGGCTTTTGAAAAGGTAATGCTACGGGTACACGAGCGTCAAAACAAGCCTGTACACACAGTGGTACGCTACAATTACAGCATGGAAGGAAGCCGTGAACATATGTTGACGTTTGTACAAACCGAAAAGAATGTGCCTTTTGAAAAAGTGTTTGAACTATGCCAAGATAGAATTCATGCTTTATTCCTGTTTTTGTCATTACTAGAGCTATCGCAACAGCGGTATATGACTTTATTGGTAGGTGAAGGTCGCAATAACTTTATTGTAGAATGGAACGACAATAGAGATGAAGAAATAGCTATTCATCCTGAAATAAATGAGATGACTTTTGAGGAAGAACCGCCAATTACTGAAGAATAATTTAAGCCAGCACCAACTGTTTTCTTAAAACTTGTTAATAATTACTAGCCAATGCGTTTTATTCACGTTATTGGCTTTAATTCGTGCAAATGAGAAGCAATAATTGCATTTGTGTAGTTAGTGCAAACCCTATAATTCGTGTAATAAAGATTTTATGCAAACACCAGAAGATATTCAGCAACTAGGCTTGCAAATAGCACAACAATATACAGTTATAGAAAGGCTGCAGACCGAATTAAAAAAGGTAATTGTAGGTCAGCAATACATGGTAGAGCGCTTGTTGATTGGGTTACTTAGCAATGGCCACGTATTGCTAGAAGGTGTACCAGGTTTGGCAAAAACCTTAACCATAAAATCACTAGCGCAAGCCATACAGGCACCATTCAGTCGTATACAGTTTACCCCCGATTTATTACCAGCCGATGTGATCGGCACTATGATTTATAACCAACAACGTGGTGAATTTGTAGTGCGCAAAGGGCCTATTTTCAGCAATTTTATTTTGGCCGATGAAATAAACCGTGCACCAGCCAAAGTACAAAGTGCCTTGCTAGAAGCTATGCAAGAAAAGCAGGTAACCATT
>JAAFHG010000353.1:818-4172 GCA_013297585.1 Chitinophagales bacterium | reverse complement strand
ATCATTGGGTCAGTCATAATAGTAGCAGGATTACTATTAATCAAAATCACTTCAATACCTTCTTCGCGTAAACTACGGGCAGCTTGCGTACCAGAATAATCAAACTCACAGGCTTGACCAATAATAATGGGACCAGAACCAATAATTAAAACCGACTTGATAGAATTGTCTTTGGGCATGATTTAAATTTGGTAACCAGCTTTAGAGCAAGTATTTGGCTGCTGTTGCGTCGCACACTTGAGCGTTCATATCGCTGGTTGAGCTAAAAAAATAAAATTGTGCAAATGTAAGGGTGTGGTACAAAAAAAGAGGTCATAAATTTTGATAAAAGTCATTATGGGGATAATAGTTTACTTTAGCCGCCTTGCATTAGCAAGTTAATGGTTGTAGCAGCAACAAATTCGCTCTCCTTCTGTTATTATTACATCAATACAAATACATTTATTTATGGCGGTATTAAAAGAAGGTAGCAAAGCCCCTGCATTTAAAGCAGTTGACCAAAACGGTAAAACCATTGCTCTTAAAGATTTTATAGGTAAAAAAGTAATTTTATATTTTTATCCGAAAGATGATACACCAGGTTGTACAGCACAAGCTTGTAACCTTAGAGATAACTATCAAATGTTATTGGATAAGGGGTTTGCGATTATAGGCGTAAGTACCGATAATGTAAAAAGTCATAAGAAATTTGAGGAAAAATACGAATTACCTTTTCCATTAGTAGCAGACGAAGACAAGAAAATTGTGGACGTTTACAACCTTTGGGGCGAGAAAAAGTTTATGGGTAAAACCTATATGGGCACAACACGTACTACTTTTCTAATAGATGAGTTGGGCAAAATCAAGAAAATTATCAGCAAACCTGATACTAAAAATCATACAGAAGAAGTGTTGGCAGCTTGGGATGAAGCATAACATTTTCAATTAAGAAATTCTAACCACATAGGCGCAAAGCCACGTAGCATTAGCATTTAAGTATGTTTTTCTATGTGTCTATGTGCCTTTGTGGTAATAAAGCGTTTTTTATGCAACAATCAGCGTTTACTAAAACACTACTGCAATGGAACGAGACAGACAATGACCGTCCAATGCCTTGGAAAGGTGAAACAGATCCTTATAAAATTTGGCTCAGCGAAATCATTTTACAGCAAACACAAGTAAAACAAGGTTGGGGCTATTACGAACGCTTCATCAGCAATTACCCTACTGTACAAGATTTAGCCGCAGCAAAAGATGAAGCTGTGTTTAAGTTGTGGGAAGGCTTAGGCTATTACAACCGTTGTAAAAATTTACTAGTTACTGCAAGATTTATTACTAACGACTTAGGCGGTAAATTTCCAAATAGATACGATGATATTGTGGCGCTAAAAGGCGTTGGGCCTTACACAGCAGCAGCCATTGCTTCATTTGCATTTAACCTACCATATGCAGTGGTTGATGGTAATGTTTTTAGAGTTTTGGCTAGAGTTTTTGGTATAGATACAGCCATTGATAGCACTAAAGGCAAGCAAGAATTTACAGCACTTGCAACCAAAGTTTTAGATGCTAAACAACCAGGCATTTATAACCAAGCCATTATGGATTTTGGTGCTACCATGTGCAAGCCCTTTGCACCATTATGTAATATTTGTTCATTACAAAGTACCTGTGTGGCATATCAAAAAGGCAGTGTGAATTTATTGCCTATAAAAGAGAAAGTACTTACAAAAAAGAACCGTTGGCTGTACTATTTTGTGATTGAATGCGATGGTAAAATATTGGTGCATAAACGCACCGCTAACGATATTTGGCAAAGTTTATATGAGTTTTATATATTAGAAGCTAACGAGCAACAAGACTGGACTAAAGTGCAAGTGCAGCAGTGGTTTCAGCAGCAGTTGAATATAACAGACGTTACCTTAATAAGTGTATCGCCATTGCAAAAGCAACAGCTAACACACCAATTAATTAAGGGGCAATTTATAAAAGTGCAAATAGCTGAAGTGCCTAAAACATTGGCGCATTACGAGTGGGTAGATGTGAATAGTTTAAGTGAATTGGCTTTCCCTAAATTCATTAATCAGTATTTGACCGAGTTTACAAACTTGTAAGAACATATAGTGTACGAAGTCAGAAACTTCGTACAGCTTTTCTTATAAATAAATACCTACTACCAAGAAAACTGCGCTCACTACTAGCAGCATTAAAACAAAGGGCATAATAAATTTTAGCCAAGCCTTGTAACTTACGTTTACCATTGTCAATGCAGGAAACACCGAGCCTGTGGGCGTTATTAAGTACATAATACCAATACCAAATAAATAAGCGTTTACAATTTCTCTTCCAGGAATGTTTAGCAAAATAGCTAAAGAGCCAATGATTGGCATGGTAAGCACTGCCATACCAGATGATGAACTCACAGGTATTGTAAAGAGGAAGTAAAACAGCAATATCAATAAAATAAATACAACAGCAGGAAAATGTTGTAACAGGTTAGCGGCGTAAAACAAAATAGTATCGCTTATCATGCCATCATTTAGCACAATAGTTACACCTCTTGCAAGGCCTACAATTACTGCAACAGACAATAAGCCAGCCATACCACTAGTAAATTCAGTAACGAAACTTTTTTCACCCAGCCTATCTATTATAGCAACTGCAATAGCGGCAGTTAAAAACAGCACCGACATTTCCAAAGTCCACCAGTTAAAGAAAATAATACCCACAATCATACTAATGAACGTTAGAAAAAATAAGGCTAACAAGCCGCTTGTTTTTAGCGAAAGCGATACTTTTTCTTCGGCAATAGAGGTGTTATCATTAGCCATAATATTTCGCCAGCCATCAATTTGATACACAAAAGAAGCGGCAGGGTTTTGCTTAACTTTATCTGCATAACGAAGTAAGTACCAAATAAAAGCTACTGTTGTAATTACAAAATATAAAAGCCTAGCGTACAAGCCATCTAGCCAACTAATACCAATAGTGTTAGATGCAATAATTGTGGAAAAAGGATTGGAAAAACTAGCAATTACGCCTATGGCTGCACCGCCAAACACAATACCCAAAGGCACCAATAAATCGTAACCTGCCGCCAGAAACAAGGGCACTAAAACAGGATAAAAAACGATAGATTCTACATCCATACCATACGAACCACCTAAAAAAGAGAAAATAGACGTTAGTACAATAATCAATAGTCTTTCCCTGCCTTTCATACTATTGGCTAGATATTTTACCCCAGTCATCATGGCGCCAGTTGTATTAAACACTTGCATAAAACCGCCAATCATCATTATAAATAATACAATGTCAATACTCTCAACAATGCCTTTTACAGGTGCTTGTAGTATGGCAATAATTCCTTGCGGTTTA
>JAAFHG010000353.1:0-808 GCA_013297585.1 Chitinophagales bacterium | reverse complement strand
TTACTAGGTAGTTTGTGGTAAGTATTTGGTACAGAAATAGGCTTGTTAATTTCGTTATTCTCGAATTTCTGTAAGCGGATTTTTATAGAAAGACTGTCTAAGGTTTTTTGTGTAAATGGTAGGGAAATGCTACCACTTGTAGAAGTAACTGTAAATGTTGTATTGTTATTGTTAGATAATTTACTGTACTGACCTGATGGTAAAAACCAAGTACTTGAAGCCGCAATAATAATTACAAGTACAATAAGGGTAGAAGCAGTGGGTAACTTAAATTGTTTTTTCATGCAATTAATTTGTGTAACAATGTTACTCTGAAATAACAGACAGCGAATTATCCTATAAATAAAATCACTACAAAGCAGCCACAATAGCTTGCTGCATGACAACAAACTCTTCTTTACTAAAACTCAATTTTTTATTACCCAAATTCACATCGTCGGCTGCATCTGTAGGAATTAAGTGTACATGCGCATGTGGTACTTCTAAACCAACAGTTATCATATTTACACGGTTGCAAGGAAACGCTTTTTCTATAGCATGTGCAATAGGTTTTGCAAATAGCAGCAAAGCAGACAAATAACTATCCGGCACATCAAAAATCTTGTCAACTTCAATTTTAGGCACTACCAATATATGGCCTTTTTTTACAGGAAAAATATCCAGAAAGGCAATAAATTGGTCGTTCTCTGCAACTGTATAAGCAGGTATTTCGCCAGCAATTATTTTAGAGAAAATGGTCATGGTAGTGAGTGGTAATCCCGATAGCTATCGGGAGTGAAATGTAAAATTGCGATATTGATATTATTCA
>JAAFHG010000144.1 GCA_013297585.1 Chitinophagales bacterium | reverse complement strand
GTACGAGCACCTAACCATAGAATATCTACACCAAAATGCAGTGCATCTTCTACTTGTTTTGCAGTTGCTACTTCTACAGCTACTGGCAAACCTGTTGCTTTTTTTGCAGCTTGTAACCAAGGTAAACCTTTGGTACCAATACCTTCAAAACTTCCAGGACGTGTACGTGGCTTCCAAATACCTGCACGTAATACATCTACTTTACCAGTTGCAGCTAGTTGTGTGGCAGTTGCCATTACTTGCTCTTCTGTTTCGGCGCTACATGGACCGCTAATAATTAACGGACGTTTGTTCCATGCTGCTTGTGTAACCTCTTTCATTGTTGGGGCTGCAATTGTTGCTTCCATTTTTGTTGTTTTGTTCCTTGTAAAGACGACACCGTTTGGTCTAGAGCATTACAGGATGTGATTGTTAATACTGCTTATCTTATTTATTAAGTAATTCGTTTACTTCTAATAATAAAACTGGGATGTCTTTTATTACAATTCGCCAAATTATAGTTTCGTCAATTGAATCGTAAGCATGAATAACTTTATTTCTTAAATCTACAATTAGTCTTGCAAAAGATAATGGTATGGCTGGATTTAGTTTTAACAACCGACTCATTGCTTCACCAATTATTTCTAACTCCCTTTCTACCGCTCTACGTTTTGTTTTATTTGCTTCAAATTCTACAAAAATTCGTCTACCTTCTAAATGTTCATCAATGGAAAGTATTGCCTCTTTAATATCGAATAATAATTTCTTTTCTTCAATATTCATATCAATTGTATTTTATGGCTATTGATACTTTGTAATAAATACGGATTTTTTAATGTTTTTTCCGCCACTAAATCGACATTTTTTTTCAACAATTTTTCTAAAGCATGACCTAATGCAAAATAATTATCAGCATAGGTTATAAAGTGCATATCCTCTGGAAATGAAATAATAAAATCAACATCGCTGTTTTCTGTCATTGTGCCTTTTACAGCACTGCCAAAGGCATAAGCTTTTACAACACCGTATTGATGCATCAATTGTTTTATCTGATGCAAATTTTGTGTGATAATATTGCTTATTTGTGCCATTGCTGAATTTTATTTTAAAGTTCCAGTGTGCGACGCATATACAGCCAAATTAATAACCCACCGCTGATAACAAAAAATAATATTTAAACTATCTGCTATTAGCATCGTTCATTCTAATTCTTCTGCCTTTGTAATTTTTACCATCTAAAGAACGAATCATTTGTTGCGCAGCACCTTGCTCTACCTCAACCCAACTGTTCATATCTTTCATATCAATTTTACCCAAAACTTCTTTTTTCAAATCGCTCATATCTAATACAAACTGTAAGAAACTTGCTTTGTAAAAACCATCTTTAGTACCTAGATTTACAAATAAACGAGCATAATTACCACCGCTTGAAGCTTCTCTTCTTTCGCCACCTCTTTCACCAGCAAATTCACGGGTTCTTGGTTCTCTGCGTTCTATTGCTCTGCCACGACCTTGATCCATGCCCCTATCCATACCTCTTGGCTGTCTTGAACCTTCACGGATATTTAAATCCTCAGCGTTCTCATAATATTTTAAGAAACGATCAAACTCAACAGCAGCCATGCGTTTTAAGATTTCTTCTTTGCTTATATCAGCAAATTTCTCATTTAACATTGGCATGTATGTGTCGTAATCACCATGCGAAATGTCTGTTTCTAAAATTTTATCCATTACACCATAAAACTGCTTGCGACAAACATCTTTACCGCTAGGAATTTCAACTTTTAATACTGGTGTTTGAATTAAACGCTCAATAGATTTTAACTTAAATACCTCACGTGCATGAACAATACTCATACATATACCAGTGTTACCAGCACGGCCAGTACGGCCACTTCTATGCGTATAAACTTCAATATCATCAGGTAACTCGTAGTTAATTACGTGCGTAATACCTTGTACATCAATACCTCTTGCTGCCACATCGGTAGCAATTAGTAATTGCAAGGTTTTATCACGAAACTCACCCATTACTTTGTCACGCTGAGCTTGGGTTAAATCGCCATGCAAAGCATCAATATCGTAACCTTCACGTGTTAATTTTTCAGTGATATTTTGTGCATCAGCTTTAGTTCTTGTAAAAATGATACCGTAAATACCTGGATTAAAGTCAATTAAACGCTTTAAAGTTTCGTAGCGATGTTGCGCTGAAGTGATATAATATTGGTGATCAATGCTTTTATTACCGCTGTTTACCTTACCTACAGTTACCTCAAAAGGCTCTTTCATGTACTTTTTGCTCACCTTTCTAATTTCTGGTGGCATGGTTGCACTAAACAACCAAGTACTTTCACGTTGCGGTGTGTTTTGTAAGATGAATTCAATATCATCTTTAAAACCCATGTTCAACATTTCATCTGCCTCATCTAACACCACATATTTTATTTGCTCAAGATTTATTGCCTTGCGCTCAATTAAATCTATTAAACGACCAGGTGTAGCAACAATAATTTGAACACCACGTTTTAGGTCACGAATTTGTAGACCAATGCTAGCACCACCGTACACAGCCACTACAGAAAGTCCTCTCATGTGTTTCTTAAAACCTTCCATTTCTTTAACTATCTGCATACAAAGTTCTCTTGTAGGGCAAACAATTAACGCTTGAGGAAAACGCTGTTCTGCATCAATAATATGTAATAACGGCAAGCCAAAAGCTGCTGTTTTACCTGTACCGGTTTGAGCCAAACCAATAAAGTCTTTAGTGCCTGAAAGCAATACTGGTATTGCTTTTTCTTGGATTTCGGTTGGGTTCACGTACCCCAACTCTGTTGTCGCCTGCACTATCTTGGCGTCCAAACCCAACTCTTCAAAAGTCATCATGTATTTTTTAAATTTGCGGCAAAGGTAACTAATATAGCTCGGTTAGGGCTTGTTAGTTTTGGTTTTAGACAGTTTCACACAAAGCACGCAAAGGATACAAAGGACGCAATGAGTCGTTTTGATTTAATTTTATATTTAAAAAATATAAAATAATAAGCTTTGTTTTCGTTGTATTCTTAGCGTTCTTTGCGTGAAATCCCTCCTCATTTTAAAATTCTATTTATCTTATTTGCATTATTCATCAACTCTTCCAAAAACTCTAAATTCTCTTTTTCCAATGCACTTTTAAACTTTCGTAATTGTGTAATATGTTCGTTTAATACATCCAAAACATTATCTCTATTTTGCATAAAAATAGGTGCCCACATACTAGCGCTACTTTTTGCCAAACGCACCGTACTTTCAAAACCACCACCTGCAAGGGCAAAAATGGCATCGTCCTCTTTTTCTTTCTCAAGCACTGTATTTGCTAAAGCAAAAGATGTAATGTGCGAAATATGACTTATATAAGCAGCATGCATATCATGCGCCGCCGCATCCATATAAATAATATTCATGCCCAATGTTTTGTAAATGGTTTCAATGGTATCTACAATAGCCGTGTCACTCTTTTCTTTTTCGCAAATCACACAAGCTCTGCCTTTAAACGCATCTCTTACTGCCGCTTCTGGACCACTATATTCAGTACCCCACATTGGGTGCGTTGCTATAAATCGGTGACGCATTGGGTGATTTTCCAACGCTTCACACAAAGACAATTTCGTAGAGCCTGCATCTGCTACAAACTGCTTCTCTGTAATATTATCCATAATGGTTTGCATTACAGAAATAGTAGTATCTACAGGTATGGCTACATAAATAAAATCGCTTTTTCTAATCGCTTCTAGCAATGGTAAAGCCTCATCTATAATGCCTAATTCGATAGCACGTTGTGCACTTTTTTCAGTACGACTAACACCTATAATATGTTTTGCAAAACCTTTATCTCGCAATGCCAAAGCAAAGGAACCACTGATTAAACCCACACCAACGATGCAGACAGTAAGGCCTTCACCCCCAAAAGAGGTGTTTCCCCCCGCCCTAAAGGGTGCTATTGATTGTAAATCATTTTCAATATTTTGGTTCATATTTAAAGTTTAGAGTTTTTCTGTTACTCCCTTTAGGGTTGGGGCGACTCTTTTAATCGCTTCATCAAATCTTTCAACGCTACCACATAAACTTACACGTATAAAACCATCACCAGCTTTACCAAAAATACCACCCGGTGTAATAAATACATTTGAGTTGTACAACACTTCATCACTTAAAGCATAGCCGTCTTTGTAGGTTGCAGGAATTTTTGCCCAAACAAACATGCCTACTTGATTTTTTGAATAGATGCAGCCTAATAAATCAAGCAGTTCAAACACTTTAATTCTACGTTCTTGATAAATAGCATTTATACCATCGTACCAGTCTTTCCCTAGGCTTAAAGCTTTTGCAGCTGCAAGCTGTACTGGTAAAAACATACCGCTATCCATATTACTTTTAAAGCGTAGCACTTCGTCAATTCTGTTTTTAGCAGCCACTAACATACCAACACGCCAACCTGCCATATTTTGGCTTTTACTTAATGAATTCAATTCAATTACCACATCTTTTGCGCCTTCAAGACTTAGCAAACTCATGGGTGTATCGTTCAAAATAAAACTGTAAGGGTTATCATGAATGATTAAAATATGATGTTCTTTGGCAAATGCAATCAACTTGTTAAGTACAGCCACATCAGGTACCTGACCTGTAGGCATGTGCGGATAATTGACAAATAACAACTTTACTTTACTCAAATCTTGACTTTCAAGCTGCGCAAAATCTGGTTGCCAACTATTGGTTTCTGTTAAATCGTAATCAACACAAACACCACCGGCCAGCTTTACAGCACTGCGATAAGTAGGGTAACCAGGATTAGGCACTAGAGCAATATCGCCTTCGTTAAGGTAAGTCATGCAGATGTGCATGATACCTTCTTTACTACCAATTAATGGTAACACTTCTGTATCAGCATTTACAGCAACACCATACCACGTGGCATACCAATCTACAATAGCTTTACGCAAAATAGGCGACCCTTTATAGTTTTGATAAGCATGCGTATTTGGCTTGGCCGCTTCTTCCTGCAATACTTTTACTACATCTGGATGTGGTGGTAAGTCAGGGCTACCAATACCAAGATTGATGATGTTTTTTCCTTGTTTATTCAGTTCGTCAATTTCTCGTAATTTTTGAGAGAAATAATATTCACCTATCCCTTCTAGCCTTTTTGATGTTGTGAAGCCCCCAGCCCTAAAGGGTGCTTGAGAAGGTGTTATATTTTTTTCTATATTTTCCATGTAAAATTTATTCTGTTTTGTTGACAATCTTTTTACTCCCCTTTAGGGGTTGGGGGCTTACGCATTCCCATTTTTATACACACCAAACACCGCTATTTTCTCAGTTAACGTTTGCATTTTCTCAATAGCATTTTCAAATTGCTGTGCATCGTTAAATTCTAAATCTGCATGAAAACTGTACTTAAAATTGGTACCAGCAATAGGCATACTTTGTAATTTACTCAGGTTAATGTCTTCATCTGCAATAATACCTAGCACTTTTGCCAAGCTACCTTTAGTGTGATTGGTTTCAAAATTTATAGATGCCTTATTAGCCCCTGTAATTACACCAACTTCTTCGGTGCGATTTAATATTAAGAAACGTGTGTAATTACTTTTTTGTGTATGAATATTTGGCGCAGCAATTTCCAGATTATATAAATCAGCCGCCAACTTACTTGCAACAGCAGCAATATGCTTGCTTTTACGCTGATGTACATGTTTGGCACTCAAAGCAGTATCATCTGTTTCTACCAATTTCCAATTAAACTTATCTAAATATTCCATGCATTGTTGTATAGCCATATGGTGCGAATGTACCTCATGAATATCCTCGAGTTTTACACCAGGATTTACCAACAAATGCTGTTTTATAGGCAAATACACTTCACCTACAATTTTCAGTTTGCTGTTATTTTGTAGCAAAGTATAATTAGGTAAAATACTGCCGGCGATAGAATTTTCAATAGCCATTACACCTGCATCGCCTAGCTTTTTGTTAGAGGCAATTTTTACCACTTCTCTAAAAGTAGCACAAGGAATAACGTTTACATCTTTACCAAAATATTGCTGTGCAGCCACTTGGTGAAAACTGCCTTCGTAACCTTGAATTGAAACTGATAGTGCCATAACATAAAAAATCCCAACCTATTAGGCCGGGATTGTATTTTAATTTGTTAATGTTCGTTTGTTTTACGCTTTTACAAATACTACCCGGCTACTTTTGGTAAAGTAGAAATAAAAAAAGAAGTAAAATCGAGTATTTGCTAATAGTGCTTTCATTGCGATGCCAAAAGTAGCAGTAATTATTTATCTACCAAATATTTTTTAGAAATGCTAGAATATCTTTAAAGTAATAGCTGTTTGATTGAATAAATTCAAAATTGATACTTTTATGTAGTAACGATAACTGCGTAAAATACAGTAAATTTTTAGTTTTATTTATGATGACAATTTTGCAAAGTCTTACTACATTGCAATGTCATAAAATCATTTTTCAGCAAAACATTTGTTAAATGGGATTGTTAGCTAACTGACTATTAAACAGGTTTGTTTATTTGCAATCTCTAAGGCATAAAATTTGATTTTCAACTTTAAAAAAACAGAGCAATATGAACTTTAAAAACATTTTAGCAATTGTTGCTATTAGTACCACAACCGCTGTTGCAAGCGTTTGGGGCTACGGTAAATTTGTGCAAGGCCAATATGCAGGCGTACAAGAACCGGGTAAACTGCCAGTTAATTATGCCGGTTTTTTTGGCAATAATAATGGCCCTGCCGGTGCAGTTGATTTTACAGCCGCAGCTACATCTGCCACGCCAGCCATTGTACATATTAAAACCAAGACTAAAGCAAAACAAGTAAGTAACAATCAACGTCAGCGTAACCCATTTGGTGATATGTTTGGTGGTGACATGTTTGACGATTTTTTTGGTGGTCCAAGATCTCAAACAATACCTGAACAAAGAGCTAGTGGTAGCGGTGTAATTATTAGTGAAGATGGTTATATAGTAACCAACAATCACGTTGTAGATGGTGCGGATGAAATTAATATTACTTTACCTAATAAAAAATCGTACAAAGCTACCTTAGTAGGTACTGACCCGAGCAGCGATTTGGCCGTATTAAAAATTGATGGTAAAGGTTTACCATACATCATTTATGGTAATAGCGATGATGCGAAACTTGGTCAGTGGGTGCTTGCAATTGGCTATCCATTAAGCCTAGATGTAACCGTAACTGCAGGTATTATTAGCGCAAAAGCTAGAAGCATAGACATTAATAGCCGCCAAAGTAAAACACCAATTGAAAGTTTTATACAAACAGATGCTGCTGTAAATCCAGGTAATAGTGGTGGCGCATTAATTAATACCAATGGTGAATTGATTGGTATTAACTCTGCAATTGCCTCTCAAAGTGGCTCTTACATTGGTTACTCTTATGCAATACCAGTAAACATTGTAAAGAAAATAGTAAACGATATTGTGAAATTTGGTACCGTACAACGTGCATTTTTAGGCATTCAATATGCGCAAGAAGGCATAAGTGATGAGGACAAAGCAAAACTTGGCATTAAGGAAGGTGATGGTGTTTATGTAACAGAGGTACCAGAAGGCGGTGCAGCAAAAGCTGCTGGCATTAAAAAAGGCGATTATATTACAAAAGTTAATGGTGTAGGTGTAAATAGCGGTCCAGAAATGGTAGAACAAGTGGCTCGCTATAAACCATCTGATAAAATTACTTTGACTTACAGACGTGATGGTAAAGAAAATACTGTAAACCTTACGTTGAAGAACAAAGCTGGTAACACTGATATTGTAAAAATTGAAAGTGTGACTGATAAATTGGGTGCAGACCTTGAAAATTTAGACAAAAAAATAGCTGCTGCTAATGAAATTGCTGGTGGTGTACTGGTAAAAAAATTAAAAGAAGAAGGCTTGCTAAAGAAAACCAAAATGCAAGATGGCTTTGTAATTACTTCGGTAAATGATATTGAAGTAAAAAACATAGATGAATTTAAAGCTGCATTAACTAAAGCTGGTTCTGGCACAGTAAGATTGTTAGGTATATACCCTGGTTTTCAAGGTACTTACGCTTACCCTTTAAGTTTAGGTGAATAATCATAATATCGAATTTACACAAATAAAAATGCGGTCTCAAACTTATTGAGGCCGCATTTTTTATGTTACTTATCGCACTAAAATTTCAGTATTATTTACCCTTAACTTCTACAATGCTGATGGCATAACCACCGCCTGGTGCTGACGTTAATTCAAGCTTGGTTGATTTATTTACTACTTGCTTAGTAATAGTATAACCTTGAGGATTGGTTTTGTAATGGGCATCTTTAGCATCGGCATAAATAGTTGCGGTATAGCTTTTACCTGCTTCTAAAAAGTCTAAAGCAATGGTAGATGTTCTAGGTTTCTCACCATTTACATTACCAATAAACCATTTGTTTTTACCTTTTTCTTTTCTTGCTACAGTAATATAAC
>JAAFHG010000433.1 GCA_013297585.1 Chitinophagales bacterium | reverse complement strand
ATTTTCTTTAATCTCTTATTTCTTTAATCCTATCTCTCTCAATCGCTCATCTAGGTATTCACCTGCAGTAGCATCTTCATAAACTTTAGGATGCGTTTCATCAATACAATTTTCTAAACAAGCTAAACTCATTTCGCTGCGAGGGTGTAAGAAGAATGGCATAGAAAAGCGTGAGGTATGCCAATGTTCTCTTTTCGGATTTACAACACGGTGAGTAGTACTCTTTAATTTGTTATTGGTAAGGCGCTGCAACATATCGCCTACGTTTACTACAATCTGCTCTGGTAAAGATGTTACAGCTACCCAATCGCCTTGTTTGGTTAATATTTCTAACCCATCAGCAGAAGCACCAACTAATAGAGTAATCAAATTAATATCTTCATGTTGTTCTGCACGTATGGCACTCTTTGGCTCTACAGTAATTGGTGGGTAATGAATACAGCGAAGAATAGAATTTCCGTTGTAAATATGACTATCAAAAAAGTATTCATCAAGCCCTAAATACAACGCTATTGCCTGTAATAAAGCTTTGCCACTTTTCTCATAATTTCTATAGGCTTCTTCTAGTGTAGGGTTAAACTTTTTAAGCTCGCCTACTTGCACATTGTCAGGATACTCTTCTTTAATGGTATCAGCATCTACCACCATTTGCCCAAACTGAAAAAACTCTTTTAAATCTGCAGCTTCAGAGCCTTTTGCATGTTCTCTACCAAAACTTGTGTAGCCACGCTGTCCTGCTAAATCTGGAATTTCGTAACCCAACTTTTTATCAAGCGGCAACGAAAAAAACTGTTGCACATACTCGTACAATTCACCAATTAAATGGTCTGGTATACCATGATTTTTTACCGCTACAAAACCAACTGTTTCGTATGCCTGCCCCAACGACTGCACAAACGCTGCTTTTTTCTCTGGCACACCACTTAAAAAATCTGACAAATCAACTACTGGTATTGACATAATCCGTTTAATTTAATGAATGAAAATACAAAAAATTCAGAACAACTTTTTTTTGTGGATAAATCTTCGTTGCGACAGCCAACTAGATTATCATTTCATTTAAGGTTCAATGCATATTTTTAAACCATGAAGTACCATCATTTTTACTATTGCATAGCCGTATTTTTTTTGTTTGGCTGCGCCAATAAATACCACCTATTTACTAGCAATTATCAATTTACTGCAAAAGATGGGAAACCAGATTATAGTGATTTAAGCTATTGGGCCGCACACCCTTATAAGCACGACCCAAGCGATAGCGTGCCCAAGCCATTGAGAGCTACAAGTAATATTGATAGTACCGTTGATGTATTCTTTATACACCCAACAACTTACACTTCTGTCGCCAAAGAATTTGGTAATAATGCCCCTGTAGATAATGCTGAACTAAATGCTAAAACAGATTACTCAACTATTTTGTACCAAGCAAGTGTATTTAACCAAGCTGGCCGTGTGTTTTCACCAAGGTATAGACAGGCAAGTCTGTTAGCGTATTTCCCAAAAACAAGTAGCGATACAACCGAAGCGATTGCTGCATTTGAGTTGGCTTATCAAGATATTAAAACTGCTTTCAACTATTATTTACAACACAATAATAATGGTCGCCCTATTATCATTGCATCGCATAGCCAAGGCACCACTCATGCTAAGCGATTATTGAAAGCGTTTTTTGATAGTTCTTCACTAAAAAATAAGCTAGTGGCTGCTTATTTGGTAGGCATACCTGTAGAAACAAATTTGCTCACAAACATTAAACCTTGCGCAACACCCACGCAAACAGGTTGTGTATGTAGCTGGCGTACTTTTAAAAACGGTTATGCACCAGAATATGTAGCGAAAGAGCCATCAGTTATTATCACCAATCCATTAACTTGGGATAGCTCAAAGCCTTTAGCAACTAAGGTTGTAAACAAAGGGTCAATACTACTCAACTTTAATAAATTAGTGCCTAAGGTGGCAGAAGCTAATATTACTGGCAATATACTTTGGACCAGCAAGCCACACTTTTTTGGCAACATTTTTTACACCAATAAAAACTATCACATTGCAGATTACAATTTGTATTACCTAAGCGTGAGAGACAATGTGAATGAAAGAATTAAAGCCTTTTGGAAACGCTAAACTTTACTTGCCACAGAAGTACTGAAACACAGAAAAAGCCGTTGTAAGCTTTTCCTTCTTTATTCCTTTTCGTGAAAAATTGTTTCCTTTCATCCAAAAAAATATACCCTTATCAATCACTTTATTATCTTCAAGCCTTAACCGAATAACTATGCGTAAACAATTTCTTTTGGCTGTAGCCATTGGCTTTACAAGCATTCTTTCTGCTCAAACCATTATTAATAGAGATATTGAAATTGATAAAATGGTAAAAGAAGTATCGGCGGATTCACTTCAATCGTATATCAAACAAATGGTGGCTTTTGGTACACGTAATACCTTAAGTACACAGTCAAATCCCAATCGTGGTATTGGCGCAGCAAGAGCTTGGGTGCTAAACAAGTTTAATGCATTTGCCAAACAAAGCAACGGTAGATTATCTGCCACGATAGACACTACTACTTATAAAGCAGATGGCAGACGCATAGATAGTACTATTATTTTAGGTAACGTAGTAGCTACGCTAAAAGGTACTGACCCAAATGATAAACGCATTTTTATTATTAGTGGCCACCTAGATAATATGCGTACCAATGTAATGGATAGAGTAAACGATGCACCAGGCGCTAATGATGATGCGAGTGGCTGTGCAGCAGTACTAGAGTGTGCAAGAATTATGAGTACGCACAACTTTCCTGCAACCATCATTTTCGTTACAGTAAGCGGTGAAGAACAAGGTTTATTGGGTGCTGCTTATATGGCTAACAAAATGAAAGCTACTAACGCCAATATTGAAGCGGTGTTAAACAATGATATTATGGGAAGCAATAACAGTAGCGAAACCAATATTATTGACAATACACGCATTCGTGTGTTTAGCGAAGGCCTATCTGTTTTAGATACTGGTAGAATTGCTAGAAACATTCGCCAGCTTGGTTTAGAGAATGATGGTAAGGCTAGGCAGCTTGCTCGCTATGTTAAAGAAATTGGTGAACGCTATGTAGAAAATATTGAGGTAGTAATGGTGTATAGAAACGACCGATTTTTGCGTGGTGGCGACCATACACCTTATGTAGAAAATGGCTACGCAGCCGTACGCTTTACCGAAATGAATGAGAACTATTATCACCAACATCAAAATGTACGCTTAGAAAATGGTATTCAATATGGCGACTTACCAGAGTTTATGGACTTTGAATATTTGCGTAAAAACACAGCAGTGAATCTATC